>JAJYMD010000455.1 GCA_021787255.1 Actinomycetes bacterium
CCTCTGCAGAATCATGAACCCGCACGCTCAGGGCGGCGCGTCCTGCCAACCACCGAAGCGGCAACCGAGAGGCTGGGTTGCTTGCGAGCGGACCGGGCACAGCAGACGCCGGGCTGCTCATGACCGGACCGCGACCTCACCGTGGTGGCGCTCGGCCGACACCGGTTGAAGAGCGCAGAGCGTACCGCTCGCGTTCGCCGATCGGTACAGGGCGGCGAGCACCTGGAGCACGCCGAGACCCGCCGCGAGATCGACCGCTTCATCGACCGGCTCGCCGACCGCCCGACGCAACAGTGAGTCGAGCTGTCGCTCGTACATGTAGCCAAGGCCGCTCTGACCGGCGTCAAGCACGGTCTCGCCGGCGGAGAAGCCGCCACGCGCCTCACGGAGGACGAGGCGAACTCGCTCCGCCCCCACCGCCACGTCCACGGTCCCGTTCGTGCCGTAGATCTGGATACCCCAGTCCTGCACCCAGTTGCCGGACTCCCAGGCAGTCAGGTCGATCGTGACGAGCCTCTTGGGATAGACGAGCGTCATTGTCACGACGTCCTCGTAGGCACACGTGCCCACTTGGACGGTGGTGCCACCGCCTGACTCGGAGAAAAGCGAGGATTTGAAGTACGGGCTCAGGAAGGGCTCGCCCGACGGGAGCTTCACCGAGAGCGCCGAGACGCCGTCGGGCAGTCCGAACAGGTCCGTCGCGAGCTCGACGAGGTGGCAACCCTCGGTATAGCCCAGGCCACCGAGGTCCTCGGGAAGCGACTGCCACAGTTCGAGCGCGCAGCCGACCGGGCAACCTCCGTGTAGCCGAGCGAGCGTGACCTGGCCGAGGCAGCCCGAGGAGAGCAGTTGTCGCAAGTGCGTCATGAACATGCCGTAGTGCATCTCGTAGCCGAACTCAAAGGTCGTGCCCGACGTGCTCCAGCGCTCCACATACCCGTCGAGATCATCGGGCACGGCCGCGCCCGGCTTCTCGAGGAGCACCGCACGCACCCGGCCCACGCATGCGTCGGCGAGGACTGGCACGTCAGGGTCGAGTGCCTCGACGATGGCAATCTCCAGTCCGTCATCGAGCAGCTCGTCGAGGCTCGCGTAGCGCTTCAAGGAGAGGCGGCGAGCCACCTGCGAGGCGAGTTCTTCGTCTTGCTCGACAAACCCGACGAGCCGGACACGAGGATCCTTCTCGAGGATCCTGACGCGGGCCGTGATGTGCGGGTGCTGTGCACCGACGAAGCCGACGCCTAATGCTCGCGCCTGAATCTCCGGCTCCGCGATCGGGATCGGAACAAAGCTCTTGTCAGTATGCCGAGCAGACATCAAAGTACCTCTTGGGATTATCGACGAGGAAGTTGTGCAGGAGCGCCTCCGCCTCCTCTCTTTCTCGGCCGCGCCACACCGAGAATCGGACGAAGCGCTCTGCCCAGGTCGAGATGATGAACTTGATCCCAGGGCCACCGTCGTAGGAGTAGAGGTCGCTGCGTCGGGCGAGGTCACCGCCGAGAAGAACCTGCCCGGCAAAGCCTGCATCACAGAGGGCCAGAATGGCATCCATTCGCACGCTTTCGGGAAAGTACTTCACCTTCGAGATCCCGTCGGCACAGATGAACGCGCCTGTCCGGGCGACCTCCTCGAGGTAGAACGGGTCTGGATTCCTCAGCAGATGGGCGAAGCCCATGTGGGCAAGGTCGACGCCCTCGTCGCGCAGGATCTCGATCTGCTCGAGCGCCATGGTCCCCGTCTCGGTGTGGCCGTGCAGCGGAATGCCCGAGCGCCGGTGGGCGCGCGCGGCGGCTCGGATCACGCGCTCCTCGTCGCGGGAGATGCGATTGTAGCCGGTACCGAACTTGATGCAGCCGGCACGACAGCCGCTTGCGTCGACCTCCTCGGTCACCTCGCGCAAGACGTGGTCTGTCAACTCAGTGTCGCTCCAGCTTTCGACCTGGTTGCCGAACCACAGCCCCTTGTTGAAGCCAGCGCAGGCGATGATATGAAGTCCGGTGGCTTCGGCGATACGGCGTAGACCGGCGACGTTGCGGCCGTAGTCGATCGCCGATGCCTCGTAGAGCGCGCCGCCGCCGGCGGCTTTGTACGCGGCGGCCTCGACCACGCCAGCCGCGAGGTCGTCGATCACGAGGTCGGGGTCTCTCTCGGCCATCCAGTCCGGCGGCCTCGCCAGCAGGTGCTCGTGGGAGCAGGTAATCCCAAGCACCTCGGGTTCCACGTCACCGAGTACGGTCCTGATCACTGTCGCTCCCGAATTGCTCTTGGTCTTGTCTCCGCCGACACCGGCGATCGGCCCTGTGCGCGCTGGGTGCGGCCGCTCTCGCGATGCGCGGCGCCGCTGTGTTCCCGGTCCGGCAATCCGGCCATGGGGTGTGTGCCAGCCCGCCTCTCGAGTGCTCGGTAGAACTCGCCTGCCTGCTGGCGCGCCAGCCGGTAGCGCTCTTCGAGCGCGTCGACGCTCCCTGCTCGCGGCGAGACACGATGTTGCGTCCCGATCGTGCGCACCAGCTTGCCCGCGCGC
>JAJYMD010000254.1 GCA_021787255.1 Actinomycetes bacterium
CACCGCCCGGGCCCTTGTTCTCTCTCAGCCGAACCCTACCGCTTGACTGGCGCTCCGCTCCAGCGCTTCTGGGCAACAAAGTCCCAGGTCAGTATCACCTTGCAGCGCCTGGAGCAGACTCGGCGCTACCGCTTGCTCCGATCAGCACGCGTAGACCACGCCATGGCTCCATGGCGGTCCGCGACGCGCTCGACGCGGGACTTGGAGGTCTGGGCTGCGGCGGAGAACGGACCGAGGCGGATCTCGCGATCGCCGACGACGACGGCTGTCAAGAACCTATGCAGGAGCGAGACGTGGAGAGCCGTCTCTTCGTAACCACACTTGGGGCAGAGGTAGTGGGCCTTCAGCCCGTAGACGTCGCCGTGGGAGCCGTTTGGCAGCGTCCGGGAGTGTCCGACACCGGACTCGCTGTCCTTGGCCCACGTGGCGGTCCCGGTCGCAGACGTCGGGCCGAAGGGGCTCTGGCGGACCCCGGCCACGATGTCTTCTGCGCCGCCTCTTCGCTTCTTCGGCTCGACGAGCCTCGGGCCGTGGACGAGCTGGAGGCCGTGATCGGAGCGCGGAGCAATGGCGATCCATTCCAGGGTCTTCCCGCACCGACAGCGGACCCGCACCGGCGGGTAGCGACGGAGCGGCTCCTTGGCGGCGATGAGGCGTCGGTCATAGAGCGCTCGGGCGTCGATCTCCCGGGTCTTCCCCGAGGCGACTGGCTGTTGAGCTTGGATGTCGTCGAGGGCCTTGATGGCGGCGCTGGCGGCAGCGATCTCATCTGCACGAGAGCGCCGGTGCAAGAAGAGCGTCTCGGCTGTCGGCGCAGTCGTTCCCGCACAGATCCGCTCCAACCATCCACCATCGCTCATCGAACCAAGGCTACGATGGGCAGCACGAGCCGGCGTGGATCGTCGGTCGCACACGTAGGACCCGGGGCCTCCTCCAAGAGCCCCATGTGGCACCGCCGGAAAGCGGGAGCCGGGAGTTGTCATGCCCGGGTATCCCTCTGGCGAGCCGATCGCCCTCTCCATAACGCAAGCCGCGGCGCGTCTCGGCATCCACCGCCAGACTCTTCGCGCCGCGATCGAGCGCGGTGACGTCCGAGCCATCCGCATAGGCCGGCGCTGGCTCGTCCCGGTCGCTGCCATCGACGAGCTGCTGGAGGGCCGTCGTGCCCGCCCATAGGCCCGTCGACCCCGATCTATTGGCGCGGGCTCGCCGCGGTGAATTGACCCGCAGCACCGCGCGCAGCGCCGAGGAACGCCGCGCCGTCTACCGGAGCCAGTACCTCTCGCGTCGAGCTGCAGCAGCCGATCTCCCCGCCCGAGAGGCCCTCGGCCACTACGGACCCCTGGAGCGTCCGCGGGTCGCCACGTTCTTCGCCCGGACGCAAGAAGGGGCCCGACTCGTCACGGTCGAGCACGTCTCGGCTGCCGACCAGCGCCGCGCCGGCCGCTACATGCGCGCCTGCCAGGGGCTTGCTCGCGGCACCTACCGCACGCCTTCGGTCGTCCAGCTCAGCGGTGGTGCCGCTGATCGCCACTTCGCACAGCGCTTCTCGCGCTGGAAGCCGATCGCCGGCATGGAGGTGGTGAGCGACCCCACAACCGTGAAGGCGCTCGTCGTCGTCGGCCGGGAGACCGGCACAGAAGTGCTGTTCGACTCGGGGCGCGCACGCCCAGGTCGGCGCCGCAGGACCGGAGGCAGGCGATGAGCCAGGTGCTCGGACCGTGCCTGTTCTGCGGTGCGCCAGCCCAAGAACTCCACCACTGGACGGCGGCACTCACCCCAGACGGCGAGTACTTCGATCCCGTTTCGACCATCCCACTGTGCATCTCCTGCCATCACGCCGAGCACGCAGCGTGGCGTGAGCAGGGCATCGAGTCCTTCCGCGACCCACTTGAGGCCCGCCAGGTTCGCCTCTCGTGGCTCTGGCAGCGCCTGGCCGACCTGGCCGAGCATGGCGCGCCGCGCACCCTCGACGCTGCGAGCCAGCGCGGCGTCCACCTCGTCGTCCTGGCGATCACCGAGGACCTTGGCCGCCGGTGCAGTTGGGAAGCGGTGTCATGACCCTCGGCGTCGTGAACCTGCGCGCCTGGCCCGGGCGCCCCGACCCGAAGGACATCCAGCCGTCTTCGACGACGCATGCCCCCGAGCGCATCGTCCATCACGGCGCGCTCGTGCTCGTCCTCGTCGCAGAACGTGGCGCCGTTCCAGAGCGCGTCGGGCTCGGGATGTGCCTCTCCACCCTCGGACCGAGCGTCAAGCGGGCGGCCCTCATCGTCGACGACGACCTGGCACAGCACGATCCGAACGTGCTCGCTGAGCTCCAGAGCTGGGCAGGGGCGACGAGCTACGTGACGCCCAGGGGTCATGGGCACCTGGCGGTCGTGACCCGATCTCGGTTCTGCGACCCCGACGACGGCATGCTCCTTCGGGCCTACACCGGTGGCGCGTTCCTCCTCACGGCCGACGAAGGGAGGAGCCTGGGGCTCTTGGCCGAGCACACCGGAGCTGCGGCCGGCCGGT
>JAJYMD010000378.1 GCA_021787255.1 Actinomycetes bacterium
CGGTGCTGCGCGCACTCGACTGGGAGAAGGTGGGGCGGTCCGCCCGGAGCCACGCGCTCGACGCCGACGTCGTGGTCCCGGGCTTCGGCAAGGAGTTGCTCGGCTACCAGCGAGCCGGTGTCAGGTACATGGCCGAGGTGCGCCGCGCCATCATCGGCGACGAGCAAGGCCTCGGCAAGACCGTCGAGGCGCTCGCCGCGCTCGAGCTCACCGGGTCGTACCCGGCGATCGTCGTGTGCCAGGCGTCCATGAAGCTCGCCTGGGCGCGCGAGGCGGGCGAGTGCGTGGCGCAGCGTCCGGTGGCCGTGCTCGCCGGGACGAGCGCCGGTCCGCTCCCGCCCGACGCGGCGATCGTCGTGATCAACTACGAGCTCGTGGCTGCGTGGGCGGACGAGCTCGAGCGGCTCTGCGCCAGGGCGCTCGTGGTCGACGAGGCCCAGGCGGTGAAGACCCGGGGGGCCAAGCGCACCAAGGCGCTCTCTGCGCTCGCCTCCTCGGTGCGCCGCCGGGACGGCGCGGTCTGGCTGCTCACCGGCACGCCGATCCTCAACCGCCCAGCGGAGCTCATCTCGCCGCTCACGCTCCTCGGCCGCCTCGACGAGCTCGGGGGCTGGCGCGGCTTCACCGAGCGCTACTGCGGCGCCCGGCGCGTCGTGCACAACCGCCGAGGCGACACGCACTGGGACGTCTCGGGCAACTCGAACCTGGTCGAGCTCCACGAGCGGTTGCGGACGACGTGCTACCTGCGCCGCTCCAAGCGCGAGGTGATGCCCGAGCTTCCCGCGGTCGTCGTCGGGACGGCGCCTTTGTGCGACGAGGACCTCGACGCCCAGGGGCTCGCGGACTACCGAAGCGCAGAGGACGAGCTGCTCAGCTACGTCGCCGAGCGTGCGGGCGCGCGCGGGGAGGACCCCGACGCCGCGCGCTGGCGCGCGATGGCGGCCGAGTCGCTCGTCCAGCGCACGGCGATGCGCGAGGCGCTCGGCAGGGCGAAGGTCCCTGCGGCCGTGCGCTGGGTGCGCCAGCACCTCGAAGAGGGCGAGGGAAAGGTCGTGGTCTTCTTCTGGCACAAGGAGCCCGCGCTCGAGTGCGCCCGACAGCTCAGCGCTCCGGCCATCGTGGGCGGGATGTCCCCCTCGGAGGCGGAGGCGGCGAAGGAGCGGTTCCAGACGGACCGCTCGGCCCGGGCGATCGTGGCCACGATCGGCGCCGGGGGGACCGGGCACACGCTGACCGCCGCGGGCAGCGTCGTCTTCGTCGAGGAGCCCTGGACGCCGGCCATGGTCGCCCAGGCGGTCGCCCGCGCGTACGGGCGGGTGAACGACGCTCACGGCGTGGTCGTGTGGCACCTGGTCGCGGAGCACACGGTCGACGAGGACGTGATCGCGCTCGTCGCACGCAAGGCCGAGGCGCTCGACGCGCTCATCGAAGGGCGGGCCGGAAGCGACGACGCTGACGAAGAGGGCGTCGCAGCCGGCGTCCTGCGAAGGCTCTGGCGCCGACGCGCGGGGCATCCGGCCCAGGCTTTGGAGGCGCCGGACGACATGGAGAACGAGATGAGACGAGGTGCGAGATGAGCGAGTCGACCCAGCCGCTGCCCGGCTCGGCGCAGTCAGCGTGGAGCCAAGAGGAGCGAGGCGAGCTGCTCGCCCTGTGGGGAGCGTGCGCGAGGGCGCTCGGGTCCGCTGCGACGCGCCAGTGCGGCGTGGAGATCGCACCCTTGGGCGGCGGCGAGCCGTTCGCCGTGCGCACGCTCGACGACCTGAAGAACCTGCTCGGGCTCCTCGGCGACGTCCTGGCGTGGGAGGTCCGGCTCGCTCCGGACGGCGACGGGGGCGACGGGGCGCGCGAGCTCGTCGGCGGGATCGTCTATCCCGAGTGGGTGGCGTTCATCGGGCTCGCGGACGATCCCGAGTCGACGCGGATCTTCCGAGAGAGCCTGCTTCGCTACGCCGTCTCGCGCACCCAGGTGCACTGAGCCTGCTGCGTCCCTCGGCGGAGCGTCCTGAACGCGCCGGCGCCGGGGGAGTGGGAACGGCGACACGCCGACAACCAGAGGCAGGGGAGGCCACCATGGCGATCGCAGCACGCACCGACGACCTCGGCCAGATGCCCGGGAACGACGCGCTCTTGGCGCAGCGGGCGGCGCCGGCGGGGAGCGCCACGAGCTCCGACGACGCGCGTGGCCGGGTCGCAGGGCTGGTCGGCAGGCTGGTGACGGTGGTCCCGTTCGCTCCCGGCGACGACCCCGCGCAATGGGCGCACCGGGTGTGCGCCGCAGCCTCGGCGCTCCTTTCCGAGATCGACGAGCTCGCGCGCGCCCAGGATGCCGCGTCGGCGGTGTCGAGGTGGACCGGCACCGTGCTCTCGGTGATCGACAGGGCGACCTCGCGTGCCGGCAAGCTGCTCGACTTGGGCTGCGTGCAGGTGCGCCCCGACGTCGGCGAGTTCGACCAGGCGTTGTGGGTGGACCTGCACGAGCCGTCCGCCAAGGCGTTGCTCACCAGGGCGCACGGGCTC
>JAJYMD010000321.1 GCA_021787255.1 Actinomycetes bacterium
GCTCGCGTTGCTGCTCGCGTGGCTCGTGAGCCGCACGGCGCTCGTGCCCCTCGACGAGCTGACCGCAGCGGTGGAGCAGGTCGCGGCGACGACGGACGTGAGCAAGCGCCTCGACCCGGGCGGGCCAGACGAGCTCGGCCGGCTCCGTCGTGCGTTCAACCACCTCCTGAGCGCGCTGCAGCGCTCCCAGGACGCGCAGCGCCAGCTCGTGCTCGACGCGGGGCACGAGCTTCGCACGCCGCTCACCAGCCTTCGCACGAACCTCGAGGTCGTCCGGCGTCTCGACCGGCTCTCTCCCCATGAGCGCGACGTGCTGGTGGACGACCTGCTCACCCAGATGAACGAGCTCACCGCGCTCGTGGGGAACCTGTCGGAGCTGGCACGCGGCGAGCAGCGGCCGGATCCGCCCCACGTCCTGCGGCTCGACCGCCTGGTCGAGGACGCGGTGGCGCTCGCGACGACCCACGGCCGCGCTCGCGAGGTGACGTTCAGCCTGTCGTCGAGCCCCTCGTGGGTCCGCGGCCGCCGGGACAGGATCGAAAGGGCGATCGGCAACCTCCTGGACAACGCGCTCAAATGGAGCCCGGCGCGTGCCGAGGTGGAGGTGACCTGCCACGGGGGCGTCGTGACCGTCCGGGACCACGGTCCCGGCATCGCCGAAGAGGACCTCCCTCATGTCTTCGACCGCTTCTACCGCGCACCGGCCGCGAGGGGGCTGCCCGGCTCCGGGCTGGGTCTCGCGATCGTCGCCCAGGTCGCCCGCACAGAAGGTGGGGCGGTGTGGGTCGGACGCGCGCCCGGCGGCGGCGCGATCTTCCGCTTCGAGCTGCCGACGGTGCCGCCCCCTGCAGCCGGGGACCCCGAGCTGTCGGAGGACGAGTAGCCGGCTGACCCGGGCGCGCCGGCGTGGCGGCCGCCGCGCCCGGCCTGTAACCTGCCCCGAGCCATGGGATCTCTGATCAAGAAGCGCCGCAAGCGGATGCGCAAGAAGAAGCACAAGAAGATGCTGAAGGCGACGCGCTGGCAGCGGCGCGCGGGGAAGTGACCCCAGCCCGGTAGCCCGCGGCTACCCCCCAGGGGCGCCGCCCGGCCCGGGACCGGCCCAGCCCGCCGGCACCGTCCGGACCGGGATCAGGCGCCCCTCTTCGCGCCCGCGCCCGAGGACCGCGCGCCCTGCGACCCCGAGCTCCTCGGCCGACCCCTCGACGAACCACGTCGAGCCGCTCCCCGCGAGCGACGGCGTCCTCCCGGTCGCCGAGCCGAGCAGGTCCCGCCAGAGGGCAAGGCGCGGCTCGACGCACAGTGCGGCCTGGGTGAGCTCGTTGCGCTCGCCGCGGCCGGCGGGGCCCCCGAGCTCGTCCCAGCGCCGGTACACCGCAGCGGTGTCCACGCCGAACGGCGGGACCAGCAGCACGAAGGAGCGCTCGAGATAGGCGAGCGGCGTGACGCGCTCGCCGATCCCCTCGACGAGCGCGCGCCCCCCGCGGACGCAGAACGGGACGTCGCCTCCGAGCCTCGCCGCCGTGGCGAGGTCGTCCACGCCCGCCCATCGCAGGATCGCGGCCGCGTCGGCGGAGCCCCCGCCGAGGCCGCCGCCGACGGGGACCCGCTTTTCCACCCGGACCCCGGCGGTGCGCTCCGCCAGCGCGAGCGCACGCGACACCAGGTTGTCGGGACCGCAGCTGAGCCGCTCGGCGCGCGTGCCGGGTCCCGCGACGACTTCGATGCCATCGCCGCCAGGGTCGACGACGAGGCGGTCGAAGAGATCGACGGCGACCATCTCGGCCTCGATGTCGTGGTAGCCGTCCAAGCGGCGCGCGACCACCTTCAAGGAGACGGTGAGCTTGGCAGGGGCGACGAGCACCGTGGCTCGAGCGCCGGTCACCGCCGGGCGATGCCGGCGCCGGCGAGCGCGCCCCACTGCTCGACGCCCAGCTCCTCGGCACGCGCCGTCGGGTCGACCCCGGCCTCGGCGAACGCTTCGGGCGCGACGACGCCTGCCAGCGAGCGGCGCAGCATCTTGCGGCGCTGCCCGAACCCCGCGTCCACGACGGTGCGCAGCCGGGCGTAGGAGACGAGCTCCGGCGCGACGGCGGGCGCGCCGTGCCGCTCGAGGCGCACGAGCGCGGACTCGACGGCAGGCCGCGGCACGAACACGGTCGGCGGCACCACGGCCACGACCGCGGCACGCGCCCAGTAGGCGACCTTCACCGAGACCGCGCCGTAGGCGTCGCTGCCCCGGGAGGCGGCGAAGCGCGCCGCGACCTCGCGCTGGACCATGACGAGCATCGAGCGCACCAGCGGCGCCTCTTCCAGGACGCGCAGCACGATCGGCGTCGCGACGTTGTAGGGGAGGTTCGCGACGAGCATCCAGGGCCCAGGGGGGTCGAGCAACCGCCCCCAGTCGACGGAGAGCCCGTCGGCCTCCACGACCCGGACGTTCGGCTCCCCGCCGACGACCGAGCCCAACACCGGGACGAGGTGACGGTCCAGCTCCACCGCGACGACCTCCGCCCCG
>JAJYMD010000118.1 GCA_021787255.1 Actinomycetes bacterium
CTTGCTCTTCGCCGGTGGGGTCTGCGACAGCGAGCTGAGGGATCTTCACGAGCCCCGACTCGATGGCGTCGGTGAGCCCGAAGTCCGAGACCACCCAAGGGAAGATGCGGTTGGTCTCTGCTCCCGCACGTGCGAGGTAGTACGGAGTCGCAGAAAGGTCCACGCACAGGTTGATCCCCCGTCGACGATGGATGCGGTCGAGTCCATCGACCCAGACCGTCGCCTCCTGGGCGAACTCCTCGACGGTCTCTTCATCGAGCGCCTCGTATTCCTCGACCAGGCTGGCCTCCGGCTGGCGGATCCGGTAGGCGTGGTGCGCCTCGTCGTTCATCACGAACACGTTCTGTTTCCCACCGACTGTCCGGCTGAGCACGCGCTGAATCCACCGCGCGTCGCTTTCGACGTAGCGGGTCTCTTCGACGACTACCTCGGCTCGAGCCGGACGCCGATCCTCGACGACCTGGAGGACGCCCTGTGCAGCTGCCAGCTCCAGGGCCTGGGAGGTCATGTAACGCCCTCCTCGCCCGGTCGTCGTCCGCTCGCCAATCTTCACCGTCGCACGGACCGTCTCGGGGCGTCCCTGTTTCTGGACGCGCGCGCCCGCCTGCATGCCCTTCAGCTCGAACTCGTGCCAGTTCTTCACGAGCACACGCCCCTGGCGAAGGCTCGGCATGAGGTGCGGCGGGACAAGGTCGCGGGTTCGGTAGATCGACGCCTCGTCATGCTCGGGGTCGAGCTCGCCCAGGCGATTGCGGATCGTGACGTTCGGACACACCACGAGCACGACGTCTGAGAACCGAGCGTCGCTTCGGGACGTGACCTTGTTCAGGATCGTCCAGGCGACAAGCATCCCCATGACGGTCGTCTTCCCCGTCCCGGTCGCCATCTTGCAGGCGTAGCGGACGAAGCCCCCTCCGTCTTCAGCCGGGACCGAGACGCCTTGGCGAAGGTCAGCTCGCGCCTCGCGGAGGAAGATGATCGTCTCTGCCGCCTCCACCTGCGCGAAGAAGAGCGGCCACTGGCGGCCCTCACGGCGCCAGTAGGCGAGCAACTCCGAGGTGGTCCGACTCACTCCTGGGTAGCCGAGCGAGCGCCACTCGGCGAGCCGGCTACGGATCAGGTTGACGAGGTCCAGCTCCTCCCAGTTGCCCCGACTGAAGCCCTCCTCCTCTGCGAGCAGGGCGGTCGGGTCGCGGTAGAAATAACCGCCGGGTCGCCTGCCAGCTCGGCGCTCTGGCGGTGCCCCTTCTTCGATCCACCAATGCTCGACCGGCTCTTCGTAGGGCGAAGACAGGATCGGCTGGTCGACTTCCAGAGCCGTTACGTCTGTCATCGTCGGTCTTCGAGGTCTTTCACAACCAGCAGCTCGTTGCCGCGGTCATCGATGACCTTCACCGCGACCCTGCGCGACTCGCCGGCGACGAACGGAGCACTCGTGGTGCCGGCGAGGTGCTCCCAAACAGCGTCGTCGAATTCGCCTCGGAGGGCCGCCTTGAGGCTGTCCCAGGCGCCGGTTCGAGGAAAGAAAGCCTGGGAGACGTGGAAGCACATTCCGTTGTAGTCGGTGTCGAGGAACCAGGCGGGCACGTCGGCTCCCGAGCGGTGGTCGACCTGCATCGTTACGGGGTCGAAGACGTCGAGACCCCGAAGCTCAACCTGCCAGCGATAATCTCCGGATTCGTGGCCTTCCAGGCGCGTGACCGCGACATCCGGGAGCCCCGTCACGCTGAAGATCTGGCTGGAGCGCATCGTCTTCAGAAGGTCGCCCATCACCAGGTCGGGCGTCGCCTGCACGTAGGACGCAGGGATCCCAACGAGGTCGGCGCACTTGTCGACCAACTCTCGGGCCGCGGCCTCGATCGCGAAGCCGGTGACGAGCAGGCGGTCGAAGCTGCGAGCGTGCGCTTCTCGTGCCCCCTCATAGACGAGGCGCTCACTGACAGCAGCGTTCTCGGGGCCGACAACGATGGCGGCTCGGGTACGATCGGTCCCGATTGAGGCTTCCGCCGCAATGGAGAGCGCCTTGGCTGGTCTGCGGACGTCGCCGAGCGTCAGCGTCTCGCCGCCTCCGAGTTGGAGCACGGGGCTGCGGCGGAGGACCTCCACGAGTCGGTCGGCGAACAGGCCGTCGTTCTTGTCCCCGCTCCCATGACCACCGTCTTCGTCTGTGTTGAGCGGCATCGGGATCGTGGCCTCCACGCAGAAGGGGCCAGTCACCCGCGTAACGCCTCCCAGGACTTCGGGCACGTCGACGCGCACCTCTTCCTTCGGCGGCTGGTCATGGGCAATCGACTCCAGGGTGACGTGAGGAACGATGCCGCCCACGTCATCGCCTTTCCGGTTCTGGCGTCGCCTATATACGAAGCCCCCTGCCGGACCGAGAGCCGGATCACGAAGCTCGTAGTATGCGAACGTCGCCGTCAGTAGCCGCTGACGGGTGAGTGCCAACGGGACACGAGATACGTCGACCGTGATCCAGCGCCGCCCCGACTGTTCGGCAACGTAAGCGGTCGTAC
>JAJYMD010000482.1 GCA_021787255.1 Actinomycetes bacterium
AGCCACAGGGACCGAGCACGCTGCGGATCTTCTGGATCATCTGGTGCTGCTTCTGGGCGCTGGGTTGGTTGCTCGTCGGGTTCTTCACCTTCCTCCTGGGCTGGGTGATGGTGCCGGTCTCGCTGCTGGCGATCTTCATCCCAATCGGGAAGTCGACGCCGCGACCGGGCGGCCGCTGAGCCCTAGTGGGAGGGATGGAAGGCTGCGCAGCTCCCGCCTCCCGGAAGATTCGAGGTCGATCCGAGGGAGAGGACCTGGCTGCTGGCGTCGACGTTCCTTGGCCCCCCAAGCAGGACGAAGGCGGCCTCTGGTGCGGGTCGGCACAGCTGCGCATCGACGGAGGTTGTCGGTGACGGACGCGTCGGTCGCCGTTCCCTGAGCTGCGGACACCTTCGAAGCAGGGATCGGCCCGCTGGGGGCTCGCGTGCCGGATCCCGCTGTTGCAGTGACGGCCAGGTTCGCGCCCACACCGTGAGGGCGCGATAGAGAGAGTGGACTTTCGCACTCCTCGAGCAGCTCGTGCTCACTCCGATACTCGGAACGCCCCTACTCACGCCGCCCGGGTGAGCACGTCGAGTAGGCCGTCGAGGAATTTCGGGTTGAGCGGCCCCGAGGACGAGAGCTTGGTAATTCGCTCGGACCAAAGACAGCGCCGGAGCTGGGCGAGCGCGTCGAGGAAGCTCGGTGTGGCCTTCTTCCGATACCAGGGTCGCGCGATCCAGGTGGTCGTCGCCCCATAGGTCGGGATGTACCAGGTCCAGATCGCCGCGTAGAGCCAGAGCGACAGCGACGCGGCACGCATAGGCCCGACACCCTTCCAGCTCTGGGGGTCTTCCGCGCCGAGACACTGCTTGACCTCGCGGTTGACGCACTCGATCGACCAGCCCCCCGCGTCGTTCGAGGCGACGTCGCCGGGTGCGGCATCGAGGTCGGTCGTGAAGAAGAAGTCGTCGTGCATGACGCCCTCGGGATCACGGACGATGACGAGGAGGACCCGGTGCTCGGGGTCGACCGAGTACCACAGCACCGGACGAGGCCAGACGAGCAGGTCGCGCGGTGACCCCCGAAAGTCGACGCGCACCGCCGTGAACGCCCCGTCGTCGAGCGCGCCTGCCATCTCGGCCGGGGTCGCCAGCCGTCCGCCTCTCTTGCGGGGCCGGCCGCGCTTTCCGGTCCGGGGCGGCGCTGGCTCGTAGAGCGCGGCATCCCGGCGCATCCGTGAGCTGAGCACGGTCCGGGGGAGTCCTCTCCCGGCGAGCGACGCGTAGGCGCCGTCTGCACAGAGCGAGAACGAGCGCTCCGGCAGCCAGCAGCTGAGCTCGGTGATGATCTCGATCGCGAGCTCGAGGGTGGTTGGCCCACCCTTTCGATGCAGACGGACGCCAACCGGCACGCCGATTGGCACCCCTCCCCATGGTGGGCGAACCCGCAGCGTGACGACGACGAGGTTGAGTCCGGTTGCGTAGACGACCTTGTTGCGCGTCGAGCGGACCGCATCCCGAAAGCTTCCCGCGCCTTCGATCTTGCGGCCCGACTTCTTGTAGAGCGTGTCGTCGCAGTCGAGGAGCAGCGTGCCAGAGGGACAGAGCACGCCGACGAGGTGGACGACGAGGACCTGCCACAGCGCGTTGGTCGACCATCGGCCCGCCCGCACGAAGCGGTGATAGGCGTCGTGAGACCTTCTCCCCTCGGGATCGGCGGCACAGATCATCGCCGTGATCGTTCGACGACCCGGCGCTGTCACCCAGCCGCGCACCAGCGTCTCGAAGATAGCGAAGCCAGGCGCGGAGAAGCACGTCCGCGCCTCTCCGAGCAGCGCTTCGAACAGCCGTCCCCCTCGTCGTTCGCTGTGCATCCCGACCTCCGACCTCGACCCGCAGTGGCATACTGCGGACTCAGTGGTCTAGTGTGGACGACGATGGTCGGCGAGACGCGGATCCGAGTCGGGCGTCGCGCCGAGGCGGCGCGAGACCGACTTGCCGCGGCGCTGGGCGAGGCCGACTTCGCGCTTCCCGGCACCGTGCTCGTCCGCAGCTACCGCTGCGGGAAGTCGACTTGCCGCTGCCATGGCGACCCACCCCGACTGCACGGGCCTTACATTCAGTGGACGCGCAAGATCGACCAGAAGACCGTCACGCGTCGCTTGAGCGAGGAGCAGTTCGCGCTCTTTCAGTCCTGGTTCGACAACGCCAAGCGGCTACGAAGGCTGCTCGCGGAGCTGGAGGCGGTCTCGCTCGAGATCTTCGAGCGCGAGATCAGCTGACAACCCCTCGTGGGGAGGAGCTCAGGCCAGCCGGAGGTCAGGCCGGGCGTGAGAAGTGCGAAAGTCCACAGAGAGACTGCCCCCTTTGGGGGACAGCCAGCCGTTCGGTCGATCTCGGGCATGGCGGGTTGCTGGGCGGTACCGTATCGAGCGGATCCATGTCGTCTCCCGCTCGAGCCCAGCGGTTCCGGACCATGCGCTCCGGGCGCACGTGGTGGGTGGCGGCAGCGCTCGCCGTGGGGAGCGGG
>JAJYMD010000172.1 GCA_021787255.1 Actinomycetes bacterium
GGGTCGCCACCTGGGCCGCACGCCAGGGCGAGGGGCGCACCGAGTCGTGACGCTCTGGCAGGGCCGCCTCGAAGGAGGGATGGCCGAGGAGGTGGCAGCGCTCTCGGTGAGCGTGTCGTTCGACCGTCGGCTCGCGGTCGACGACATCGCCGGGTCGAAGGCCCATGTGCGGGGCCTCGCGAAGGCAGGGATCCTCGCCGAGGACGAGGCGTCCGCGCTGCTCGACGCACTGGACCGGGTGGGCAAGGAGCTCAGCTCGGGCGCGTTCGCGTTCGAGCCGACGGACGAGGACGTCCACACCGCGGTGGAGCGGCGCGTGACCGAGCTCGCGGGGGACGTCGGCGCGAAGCTCCACACCGGGCGCAGCCGCAACGACCAGGTCGCGACCGACCTGCGGCTGTGGACCCGGCGCGCGCTCCTCGAGCTCGCCGGTGAGACGGTGCGGCTCCAAGAGGTCTTGCTCGGCCGTGCGACGGAGGCCGGCGAGGTGTACCTGCCGGGATACACGCACCTGCAGCGCGCGCAGCCCGTGCTGCTCGCGCACCACCTCCTGGCACACGGTTGGGCGCTCGCGCGCGACGTGGACAGGCTGGTCGCGACGGTGGAGCGTCTCGACGTCTCCCCGCTGGGCGCCGGAGCGCTCGCCGGGTCCTCCTTGCCCCTCGATCCGGACTTCGTGGCCGAGCAGCTCGGCTTCTCGACCCGCTTCGAGAACTCTCTCGACGCGGTGAGCGACCGCGACTTCGTCGCCGAGGCGCTGTTCGACGTCGCGCTGCTCGGAGTCCACCTCTCGCGCATGGGAGAGGAGATCGTGCTGTGGTCGAGCGAGGAGTGGGGGTTCTGCACGCTCGCCGACGAGTACTCGACCGGGAGCTCCATGCTGCCCCAGAAGAAGAACCCCGACGTCGCCGAGCTCGCCCGTGCGAAGAGCGGCAGGCTGATCGGCCACCTCACCGCGGTGCTCGCGACGTTGAAGGGCCTGCCCCTCGCCTACAACCGCGACCTGCAAGAGGACAAGGAGCCCCTCTTCGACGCCGTCTTCCAGGTGCGAGCGGTGATCCGCGCGCTGAGGGGGCTCTACGCGACGGTCGAGTGGCACCACGAGCGCATGCAGGCGGCGGCGGACGCGTCGACGTCGGCTGCAGTCGACCTCGCGGAGCTCCTCGTCGCACGAGGCACGCCGTTCCGGCAGGCTCATGCGCTCGTCGCCGGACTGGTGCGCGAATCGGTCGCGCGCCGCGTGCCGCTCGTCGAACTGGTCCAGGCCCATCCGGACCTCGGCGAGATGGGGGCGCGGCTGCTCGAGCCGGGCGTGCCCGTGAGCCGGCGGACGACGCCGGGCGGCGCCGGCCCGGCGCCGGTCGCCCAGCAGACCGAGCGGTTCGTGCGCAGGCTCGACGTGGACCGCTCCCGCATCGCCATCCACGTCCGGACGCTCGCCGCCGCGCCGGTCCCCGACGCCGCGCCCGGGCGCGGGGCGCAGGCGCCCGATGCACCTGGGCGCCTCGGGGTCCGGACGGTGGGCAGGTGAGGGTCTGCACGGCGCGCGAGCTGCTCACCGCCGATCCCCTCGAGGTCGCTCCGGCGCTGCTGGGCAAGCTCGTGGTCCACGGCGACCGGGCGGCGCGCATCGTGGAGGTGGAGGCCTACCGGGGGGCGTCGGACCCTGCCTCCCACGCGTTCCGCGGCCGGACGGCTCGCAACGCCACGATGTTCGGCCGCGCGGGGCTCCTCTACGTGTACCGCTCCTACGGGATGCACTGGTGCGCGAACGTCGTCTGCGGGCCAGAGGGGGTCGCGGGCGCGGTGCTCCTGCGCGCGCTCGAGCCGGTGCGCGGGATCGCCGAGATGGCGTCGGCACGCGCCGCGCGCCGTCGGGACGGCTCGCCTCCAGCCGAGCGAGACTTGTGCAGGGGGCCGGCCAACCTCACCTGCGCGCTCGGGATCGGCGAGGAGCACGATGGCGCCGACCTGTTGTCCGCATCGTCACCCGTCCGTCTCGTGGACGACGGGACGCCGCCGCCCGGCCCCGACGCGCTCGTGCGTGGACCTCGGGTCGGGATCAGCCAGGCGAGGGACCTCGAATGGCGGTTCTGGCTGGCAGGCAGCCGCTACGTGTCGTGAGGCGCGCCAGGATGCGCTCGCGTCGCGCGGGCGCCCGGACCCGATGGCGCGCTGCTCATCGAAGCTCCGACAGCGGCGTGTGCTCGAGGCCGTGGGCTGCGGCCACCGGCTCGCAGGTGATCCTGCCCTCGACGACGTTCACGCCCTCGGCGAGCGCCGGGTCCAGCCGGACCGCCTTGCGCCAGCCGGCGTTGGCGAGCTCCATGACGTAGGGGAGCGTCGCGTTCACGAGCGCGTGGGTGGAGGAGTGGGGGACCGCTCCGGGCATGTTGGCGACGCAGTAGAAGACCGAACCGTGCGCGACGAAGGTCGGCGCCGAGTGCGTCGTCGGGTGCGTGGACTCGAAGCAGCCCCCCTGGTCCACGGCGATGTCGACCAGCACC
>JAJYMD010000437.1 GCA_021787255.1 Actinomycetes bacterium
TGTTGTGCCCGGCTGGGAGGTGCGCGGGCAGCATCGTCACGAGCTTGGCGAGGATCGCGAGGAAGACCGCAAGCGACACCACCGAGACGTAGCGGTTGTAGTGGTGGAACAGCTGGTAGCCGAAGATGACCAGCGCCAGCACGAAGGCGTTCGCGACGATGATGCCTTCCGCCGTCGTGATGTGGAAGAGCGCCGAGATCGCCTGGCCGCCGAGGATCGCACTCGAGACGAAGTAGCCGATGTACATGATGACGACGATGGCGTTCGGGAGCGCCGCGCCGTACATGCCGAACTGCGCCCGCGACTGCATCATCTGAGGGAGCCCGAGGCGCGGCCCCTGGACCGAGTGCAGCGCCATGTAGATCCCGCCCAGCGCGTTCCCCACGACGATCGTGACGATCGCCCAGGTCAGGTTCAGTCCGAGCACGACCGCCAACACCCCGACCGAGATCGCCAGTATCTGCACGTTGCTCGCCCCCCAGAAGGTGAGCAGGTGCCAGGCATGGCCTCGCCGCTCTCCCTCCGGGATGTGGTCGATCCCCCTGCTCTCGAGCACCTCGCTGCCCACGCTTGCCGTCCGCCCCACCGGGCCACCCCCTCGCTCTGTCGTAGCCTGCTCTCGTTCCGAACCGCGCCGGCCGAGCCGCACGCGTTGCCCCGCTGCTCGCTCCGGCGGCAACGGGTCCGCCGAGCCCCACTGCTCGGCGGGTCCAATCTTCTCGCTATGCGAGATTCGCCCCGCCCAACTCCCTTGGCCCTACTCGCTGGGATCCCAAATTCCCCCCTTTTTACTGCACGTCATGGTATCGCTATCGGGGAAGGCGAGCGTGTCGTAACACGTTTCCATCCTGTGAAAGAACAGGCCTGCGCCCGGCCCTCACGGCACCTCGATGGGCACCTCGACAAGCAACGGCCGATCTCGCGGCCGCCCCCCCAGTACCTCCCCGAGACCACCGGGGCCGTCCACCCGCGCAGTGTCGCATCCCATGGCAGCCGCCGCGAGCACGAAATCGAACCCGAGGATGTCGAGACCGGGCACGCCTCGCCGACCGCCCGCTGCCGCGAGGTCGCGGAGGATCTGGTAGCCACCGTTGTTCAGCACGACCACGCAGACGGCCGCGCGCTCCCTGACCGCGCTCCAGAGCGCGTGCAACCCGAACAGCGCCGAGCCGTCCCCGACGAGACAGACCACGGAACGCGACGGTCGGGCGAGCTGAACCCCGACGGCGGCGGGGAGCGCGAAGCCGAGCCCTCCCGACGCGGAGGCGAAGAACGTGCCCGGACGCACTCGCCGGACGTGCCGCCGGAGCTCGCCCCGCGTCGAGGGAGCCTCCTCGACGAGGATGTCATCCGGCGCGAGCGCCACCGCCAGCTCCGCCATGAACCGGGCGGCGGTGAGCGGCGTGCTCCCCGGTGGGGCAGGTTCCGCGTCCCTGGGGAGGACCGGACTCGCCGAGGCACGGAGGGGGCTCCCGCTGAGCAGCGCCTGCAGTCCTGCTCGGACGTCGCCGAGCACGGTGAGGACGGCGCCGGAGCGGCTGAGCTCGTCGGGGTCGTCGCTCAGGTGCGCGAGCGGCGCAAGCGGCTCCCGCGCCTCGGTGTAGGTGAGGAAGGCGAACGCCGGCGCGCCGATCAGCCAGACGAGGTCGTGGCCGGCGAGCTGCTCCGACGCCCCCGCACGCTCGATGGCGAGGTGCCCCTGGAAGAGGCGGTGGTCCTCCGGGAAACACGCCCGGGGAGCCTGGGGGGCGCTCCACACCGGGCAGTCGAGCGCCTCTGCCACGGCGACCGCCTCGGCCCACGCTCCCGAGACGTCGATCCCGGCCCCGACCACCATCGCCGGATGCGCGGCCCGGGCCAGCAGGTCGCCGAGGGCAGCGATCCCGGCCGCTCCGGGCTCGACCCGGGCCGGCGGCGGGGTCGGCGGCGGTGGCGAGGACGAGGGCTCGTCCCAGTCACTTGCGGGAACCGAGACGAGCGTCGGTCCCTGTGGGGCCGTGAGGGCGAGCTGATGGGCGCGGAGGATCGCCCCGGGGACGTCGCTGGCCCGGGGCGGCTCGGTCGCCCACTTGACGTAGGGCCTCGCCAGCTCGACCGAGCGGGCGAAGAGGTAGGGCTCACTCGCGAGATGGCGGCGGTCCTGCTGGCCCACCACGACCACCAGCGGCGCGCGGTTGTGGAACGCGTTCACGAGCGAGCCCATCGCGTTGCCGAGCCCGGACGCACTGTGCAGGTTCACCAGCGCCGCGCCGCCTCGCGCCTGGGCGTAGCCGTCGGCCATGGCGACGGCAGCCGCCTCGTGGAGCCCGAGGACGTAGCGGAAGTCGGTCGGCAGCTCCTGGAGGAAGCCGAGCTCCGTGGAGCCGGGGTTCCCGAAGAGCGTTCGCAGCCCGAGCGCGTCGAGCAGCTCGTGGGTCACCGTTCGCACGTTCGTGCCCATCGCGCCCTACCCGCGCCCCGCGGCACCGGCGTCCCTCGCCGGCCGGGCCACCCCGAGCGCCTGG
>JAJYMD010000070.1 GCA_021787255.1 Actinomycetes bacterium
GACCTGGCGGTGCTCGTCCACCCAGCGGTCCGACAGCTCCTTCACCTCGCCCGTTCCACCCGTCACCTGGAACCTCCCAGCCCCTCCGGTGCCCACGCCCCGGCCTCGCTCGACGCGCGCACGCCGTCCGGCGGGCCGGCGTGCGCCCAGAGCTCTGCTCGCGTCGCCATGCTCGTCCCCCCAACACGTGACTGGCGGCATCCTGCAGGTCCTCGAGAAGGCTGTCAACTCGCGAGATCCGCTCCCCGCAGCCTCCAGTGCCGCCGGTTCGCGCGGATACGGTGCGATGCGTGATCGAACCGTCGCGACGAGCCGGCAGACGGTACCTCCCGCTCGCGGCTTCGCGCGCCTTGGTGGGCGATCGGGCTTCTTCTCCTCGGCGACGGGCGACCTCGACCGCAGGGGAGCTCGACCACCTCGACGAGCGCCTCGTCGGCGAGCTCCAACAGGACGGGCGGGCGCCGATGGAGGCGATCGCGGCTCGGCTCGGCCTGTCTCGAGCCGCCACGCGGGCCCGGTACGAGCGCCTCGTCGCGCGCGGCGCCCTGCACGTCGTCGGCGTGGTCGACCCCGCCGTCCAGGGGCTGCACGCCTTCGCCCACCTCTCGGTCTTCGTCTCGGGCTCCGCGCGCTGCGTGGCGCAGGAGATCGCGCGTGTGCCGACCACCCCGCTCGTGTCCATCGTGGCCGGCAGGGCCTCCTTGATCGCAGAGCTGCGCGCGCCGGACATGGCTTCCCTCCACGACCTGATCCGCCAGGTGAAGTCCGTGGAGGGCGTCAGCCACGTGGAGTCCGCGATCTACACCCGGCGCGTCAAGGACCGCGCGAGCCCCTCACCTCCGCCTTCGATGCCTCGGATCGACGACCTCGACCGGGCGATCCTCGACGCCCTCCAGGCGGACGGGCGGATCCCCTACGCCCGCCTCGGCCGGGCGGTGCACTGCTCGCCGTCGGCCGCCCGGGCCCGGGTTCGAGCGCTCCTCGCTGCGCGAGTCGTGCGCGTCACCGCGATCACGACCCCCGGGCAGGCGGGGCTGACCCAGATGTGCGGGCTCGGCCTTCGTCTGAGCAGCACCGAGGCAGCCGTGGCCGCTCTCGCGACCCTCCCGGCGGTGAGCTACCTGTCGCTCGCGGTCGGCCGGTGGGACGCGGTCGCCACGCTTCTCGTCGCGTCACCCTCGGCCGTGGTCTCCGAGATGGAGCGGGTCCGCTCGCTGCCGGGAGTCGAGAGCATCGAGGCGTGGACTCACCTCGAGGTCGTGAAGGAGGACTACAGGCTCGAGCTCGCCCCCCGCCGCGTGCAGGGCGCGTGAGCCGGGCTCGAGGAGCCGGCCCGTGGCCAGCCCTAGGTCGAGCCTCCGGCGCCTTCTTGTCGAAGCGGCTCGTCGTTCCTCGGGACGATCACGATGGGCCGGGGGCTGCGCTGGGCGCAGCGCGTGCTCACCGAGCCGAGCGCGACGGCGCTCGACGGATCGTGGCCGAGGGACCCCACCACCAGGAGGTCGGCTTCAGCGGCGCGCCGGCAGAGGACCAATGCGGCGTCGCCTTCCACCACCGCCGGCTCGATCCTGACCGCGAAGTCGTCGGCGGCCACCTCGGCGATGGTCTCGTCCAGCCGCTCACGCGCGGCCTGTGCGATCTTGCTCTCGTCGAGACGAGCCCCCATGGTGTCGCCGAAGCCCGAGGGGCTCTGCCACACCATGACCGCCTCGACCACCGAGCCATGCTTCGCCGCCTCCTCGAGCGCCCAGCGCAGCGCCCGGCGCGATCCCTCCGAGCCGTCGACGCCGACCACGATCCGTTGCGTCTCCACGAGAGCCAGGCTCCCGAATGCGCGTCGCGCCGACCAGGGCCGAACGGCCCTATTCGCTCAGGCTGCGGACAACGAGAGCAGCCCCAGCGCGTTGCCGATCAGCCGGCGTGCCTCGCTCACGACGGCTCGCATCTCCTCGCGCTCGACGAAGGTGGCCACGATGCCGGGGTCCATCGCCTCGACCAGCACGCCCGAGGGAACCTCGCGCACCACGACGTTGCACGGCAGGAGCACGCCGACCTGGGGCTCGACGTCGATCGCGCGGGAAGCCAGCTCGGGGTTGCACGCGCCCAGGATGACGTAGCGGCCGATCTTTTTGCCGACCTTCTCTTGGAGGGTCGCCTGGAGGTCGATCTCGGTGAGCGTGCCGAACCCCTCCGCCGCGAGCAGCTTCTTCACCTCCGCCAGGGCTTCCTCGAAGGGCTTCGTCACGACCACGCTCTCTTCGAAGACCATCTCCGTCCTCCCTTCATGCCGTCATGGGCCGTCGTCCTCGCACGACTCCGTGCCGCTCGCGGCCCTTCGGGGCCTCCTCACACCGACAGGCCTCCTCACACCGGCGGGCCTCCTCACACCGGCGGGCCTCCTCACACCGACAGGATCGACGTCCCGCCGCCGCCGTCGACGACGAGCTCCCCGCCGGTCAGGTAGCTGGACTCGTCGGAGGCGAGGAACACGATGACGTTGG
>JAJYMD010000259.1 GCA_021787255.1 Actinomycetes bacterium
GAGGGACGGCGACCACGTCACGATCGACGTCCACGGGACGCTGCCCGACGGCCAAGAGGCGATGGCGGCGGACGACCTCCTCTATGAGGTGGGGAGCGGGCGTATCGCCGCGGCGCTCGACGACGCGCTCCGCGGCGCCAAGGTCGGCGACGTGCTCGCGTTCACCTCGAGCTTGCCGGGTGCGCACCCCGAGCCAGGTCGCGAGGTCGACTTCCGGGTGCTCGTGAAGGACGTGAAGGAAAAGAAGCTGCCCGCGGTCACCGACGAGTGGGCGGCGGAAGCCTCGGAGTTCTCCACCGTCGACGAGCTGCGCGCGGACCTGCGGGAGCGCCTCGCGAAGGTCAAAGCCGTCCAGGCGCAGCTCTCGCTGCGCAATGGTGCACTTGCCGCCCTTGCCGATCTGGTCGAGGACGACGAGGTGCCCGAGGTCCTGGTCGACGAGGCCGTGCGCGAGCGGCTCCAGGAGCTCCAGCGACGTCTCGACGAGGACGGGGTGAGCACCGCCCAGTTCCTCGAGATGACCGGGCAGGGAGAGGACGAGCTCCTCGCGAGCCTCCGGGCCGAGGCCCACCAGGCGGTGAAGAGCGACCTTGCGCTGCGCGCACTGGCAGAGGAGGAGTCCCTCGAGGTCACCGACGACGAGCTCGAGTCCGAGATCGAAGCGATGGCTTCTCGGCTGCAGCTCACACCTCAGGTCGTCCGCGAACGCCTCACGCGCGCCGGCAGGATTGCCGCGGTACGCTCGGAGCAGCGGAAGGCCAAGGCGTTTGCCTGGCTCCTCGACCACGTGGAGGTCGTCGACGAGGAGGGCGCCGTGGTCTCCATGGACGATCTGCGAGTGGACCGGAGCACGGAGGCGGTGCCGTCGACGGAAGGACCTGTGGAGGGCCTGGAGGAGGGCGTGACGCACATCGACGGTGCGGAGGAGAACGGATCGGAGCAGTCGGGAGCCGAGGCGGGTACCGGCGTGACAAAGGGGGGGGTCTGATGATGAGCGGCCTGCGAGAAGACCCGGACGGCAGGTTACGAGCGAGGGGTTACCTCGTGCCCACGGTGGTGGAGCAGTCCAACAGGGGTGAGCGCGCCTACGATCTCTATTCGCGTCTGCTGCGAGAGCGCATCATCTTTCTCGGCACTCCGATCGACGACACGGTGGCCAACCTCGTCTGCGCGCAGCTGCTCTTCCTCGAGTCGGAAGAGCCCGACAAAGACATCCACCTCTATATCAATTCGCCTGGCGGGGACATCACCGCGCTGTTCGCCATCTACGACACGATGAAGTACATCAAGCCGGACGTCTCGACCTTCTGCTTCGGCCAGGCGGCGTCCGCTGCTGCGGTGCTGCTCGCAGCCGGGGCGCACGGCAAGCGGTTCGCCCTCCCGCACGCACGGATCCTGCTGCACCAGCCCTTCGGGGGCGTCGAGGGCCAGGCGAGCGACATCGAGCTCCAGGCCAAGGAGATCCTGCGAATGCGCGACCTCCTGAACAGGATGCTCGCCGCGGACACGGGACAGCCGTACGAAAAGGTCGGCAAGGACACGGACCGCGACTTCGTGATGACCGCCGACGAGGCAGTCGCGTACGGCGTGATCGACGAGGTGATCACCACGCGGGAGGCGCCGTCGCTCGAAGCGGTGGGTGCTGCCTAGGAAGGCCAGGGTGGCCGAGCGTACGGGTGGACCAGCCCGCAGGTCCAGGCAGCCGCCGTGAGGTCGGCGGGCACAGGAAGTGACGGCGGGCGCAGGCAGTATCGGTGCAGGGAACGGCTCCCGGCAGTTCGAGCAGAGGAGAGAGCGGCAGTGGCGAAGTTCGGCGAGGGGGGGGACCTGGTGAAGTGCAGCTTCTGCGGCAAGTCGCAGAAGCAGGTGAAGAAGCTCATCGCCGGGCCCGGCGTGTACATCTGCGACGAGTGCATCGACCTCTGCAACGACATCATCACCGAGGAGCTCACCGAGAACACGGAGCTCAACTTCGAGGACCTTCCGAAACCGCGCGAGATCTTCGATTTCCTGAACGACTACGTGGTGGGCCAGGAGTACGCGAAGAAGATCCTCTCGGTCGCGGTCTACAACCATTACAAACGCGTCCAGGCAGGAACGCCGAGCGACGAGGACGCGGTGGAGCTGGCGAAGTCCAACATCCTTCTCCTCGGGCCGACCGGGTGCGGGAAAACGCTCCTCGCCCAGACGCTGGCCCGCATGTTGAACGTCCCTTTCGCGATCGCGGACGCCACCGCGCTGACCGAAGCGGGGTACGTCGGCGAGGACGTCGAGAACATCCTGCTCAAGCTCATCCAGGCTGCCGACTACGACGTGAAGCGGGCCGAGACCGGGATCATCTACATCGACGAGATCGACAAGATCGCCCGCAAGAGCGAGAACCCTTCGATCACCCGGGACGTTTCGGGCGAGGGCGTGCAGCAGGCCCTGCTGAAGATCCTGGAAGGGACGACGGCGTCCGTGCCGCCCCAGGGAGGCCGGAAGCATCCGCACCAGGAGTTCATCCAGATCGACACGACCAACATCCTGTTCATCTGCGGCGGGGCGTTCGCCGGGCTGGACAAGATCATCGAGAGCCGGATCGGGCGCAAGGGGATCGGCTTCCGGGCGGAGGTGCGCCAGCGCAGCGAGCGCGACGACACCGAGGTCCTACGCCACGTGCTGCCCGAGGACCTGATGAAGTTCGGGCTCATCCCCGAGTTCATCGGTCGGCTTCCGGTGGTGGGCGCGGTCAGCCAGCTGTACAAGGACGCGCTCATCCGGATCCTCGTGGAGCCGAAGAACGCCCTCACCCGCCAGTACGAGCGGGTGTTCGCGCTCGACGGGATCGAGCTCGAGTTCGCACCGGACGCGCTGGAAGCGGTCGCGGAGCAGGCGCTGCTGCGGGGCACCGGGGCGCGTGGGCTGCGCGCGATCCTCGAAGAGGTGCTCCTCGACGTGATGTACGACCTGCCGAGCCGCAGCGACGTGGGCAAGTGCGTGGTGGACCGTGCGGTGGTGCTCGACCGTGTGCATCCCACGCTCGTCCCGCTCGGCGAATCCCCGGTGAAGGTTCCGAGCCGGAGTCGCCGGGCGGCCTCTTGACTGGCTGAGCGCCCGGCGTGAACACCTTCAAGTCCTTGGAGGACGCGCTCGCCTGGCTCGACCGCCACATCGACTTGGAGTCGAAGGTGCCCACCAGGCGGTCCCTGCCGACCCTCGAGCGCATGCGCGAGCTCATGGCGCTGCTCGGGGAGCCCGAGCGCGCCTACCCCGCTCTGCACCTGACCGGCACGAACGGGAAGGGGTCGACGGCCGCGATGCTGACCGCGCTCCTGGGAGCCCGCGGGCTGGCGGTGGGCACCTACACGAGCCCGAACCTGGCACACGTGAACGAGCGGATCTCACGGGCGGGGACGCCGATCGACGACGCCTCGCTCATCGAGGTGCTCGAGGCGCTCGCGATCGTCGAGCCTTCGCTCTCCGACCGTCCGACTCGTTTCGAGCTTTTGACGGCCGCCGCGTTCTCGTGGTTCGCAGAGGTTGCGGTGGACGCCGCCGTCGTGGAGGTCGGCGTCGGGGGCACCTGGGACGCGACCAATGTGATCGACGGGGTCGTCGCTGTGGTCACGAACGTGAGCTACGACCACACCGACATCCTCGGCCCGACGCTCGAGGGTATCGCTCGCGACAAGGCAGGGATCGTGAAGCCCGGTAGCGTAGCCGTGGTGGGTGAGGTCGACCCGGACCTCGTCTCGGTCATCCGTTCGGTCGCCGAAGCGTCGGGAGCCGCCCAGGTGTGGGTGCGCGGCGAGGAGTTCGAGTGCACGAAGAACCGGCTCGCGGTCGGCGGTCGCCTGGTCGACCTGCGGACGCCCGGCGCCGTCTACCACGACCTCTTCGTGCCGCTCCACGGAGAGCACCAGGGGCTGAACGCGGCGTGCGCGCTGGCGGCAGGCGAGGCGTTCTTCGGCGCGCCGCTGCATCCTGATGTCGTCACCGAGGGGTTCTCCCGAGTGAGGGTGCCCGGACGCCTCGAGGTGGTCGGTCGAAGACCGCTGAGCCTCCTCGACGGGGCGCACAACGTGGCGGGGATGCAGGTCCTCGCGACCGCGCTCGGTGACTTCGCCGTCACCGGTAGGACCGTAGCCGTCGTGGGGATGCTCGGCGGGCGCGATCCGTCCGCGATGCTGAGCCCCGTCGCGTCCGCCGGCGTCGGCCACCTGGTCGCGTGCGCCCCTGCGTCACCGAGAGCCCAGCCTGCCGAGGTCGTCGCTGAGGCGGCCGAGGCGGCGGGAATGCAGGTCGTCGTTGCCGGCTCCGTGGACGCCGCCGTGGCGATCGCCAAGGAGCTGGCTGGCGAGGACGGGCTGGTCGTGGTCGCCGGCTCGCTGTACGTCGTGGCTGAGGCCAGGGAGCTCCTCGTCGGGCGGCCCGAGCAGCAGACGAGCGCGCCACCCGGCCGCTGACGCCTTCGGCGGGCTTTCACGTGCCGCCGCCCTCCGAGCTTCCCGAGGACCCTCGGGACCGTTCCTGATAGGGTCCACGGCTCGTGACCCGCACGCTCGTCATCGTGAAGCCGGATGCCGTCGAACGGGGGCTCGCGGGCGAGATCCTCTCGCGCCTGGAGCGCAAGGGCCTCCGCCTCGTGGCGTGCGAGCTGCGCGCGATCACAGGGGACGTCGCGAGACGCCACTACGCGGAGCACGAGGGCAAGCCCTTCTACGAGGACCTCGTCGCGTTCATCACCCGCTCCCCGGCCCTGGTCATGGTGGTCGAGGGGCCGGACGACGAGACGTACGCGGTGGTGCGCGCCCTGATGGGGGCGACCGACCCCAGGCAAGCGGCGCCCGGGACGATCCGCGGCGACCTTGCCATCGAGATGACCGAGAACTTGGTGCACGGCTCGGACTCCTCGGAGTCCGCGCGCCGGGAGATCGCGCTGTTCTTCCCCGAGCTGGTCTGAGGGGCGCCCTCGAAGGGGCGCCCTCGGAGGGACGGTCTCGCAGGGACGGCCTTGTGCTCGAACGCGCCGTCCCCTAGCCTTCCCCGAGGGACCCGTCGCCAGCGGACCCCCAGAGCTCGTCGGCGGCACGTCTCCGGCGAGAGGATCCTCGGAGAGGAGCCCCAGGTCCATGTCAGACAACCGTCTCTACGTCCTCGGCCGCGACATGGCGGTCGACCTCGGCACGGCGAACACGCTCGTCTACGTGCGTGGGCGCGGGATCGTGCTGAACGAGCCGTCGGTCGTCGCGGTCGACGTGAAGGACGGACGACCCCTCGCGGTCGGCGCCGAAGCCAAGCGGATGATCGGGCGGACCCCGAGCAACATCCAGGCGATCCGCCCGCTCAAGGACGGCGTCATCGCGGACTTCGAGATCTGCGAGAAGATGCTTCGCTACTTCATCCATCGGGTCCACCAGCGCCGCTTCGCCAAGCCCCGGATGGTCATCTGCGTGCCGTCGGGGATCACCGGGGTGGAGCAGCGTGCAGTGATGGAGGCTGCCGAGTACGCAGGGGCGCGCAAGGCCTACATCATCGAAGAGCCGATGGCCGCCGCGATCGGCGCCGGGCTCCCGGTGCACGAGCCGACGGGCAACATGGTCGTCGACATCGGCGGTGGCACCACGGAGGTCGCGGTCATCTCGCTGGGCGGCATCGTGACGAGCCAGTCGGTCCGCATCGGCGGTGACGAGCTCGATGAGGCGATCGTCTCCTACGTGAAGAAGGAGTTCAGCCTCGCGCTCGGCGAGCGCACGGCCGAGGAGATCAAGATCGCCCTCGGCTCCGCCTACCCTCTCGAAGAGGAGCTGCACGCGGAGATCCGCGGCCGCGACCTCGTGACCGGGCTGCCCAAGACGGTCGTGGTCTCCACCGAGGAGATCAGGCGTGCGATCGACGAGCCGGTCTCTGCGATCGTCGACGCCGTCAAGGTGACCCTGGATCGCACGCCTCCCGAGCTGGCCGCGGACATCATGGAGCAGGGGATCGTGCTCACCGGCGGTGGCGCGCTCCTGCACGGGCTCGAGTCCCGCCTGCAGCACGAGACCGGGATGCCGATCGTCGTCGCCCGGGATCCGCTGAATTGCGTCGCCGTCGGCAGCGGGCAGTGCCTGGAGGAGTTCGAGGCGCTCAAGCGCGTCTTGATCACCTCCTCCTCCCGCTGACCAGCTCGGGTCGAAGTGGCGAGAGCCGCACGGCGGCGGAGGTCGCGTCGTACGCTCGCGACCCTGATCGTGCTGGTGCTCCTCTCGGTCACGATCATCACGCTCGACGAGACCGGCAGGGCCCAGTCCCTCACGTCAGGGGCGAAGACGCTAGCGAGCGACATCTATTCGCCCCTGCGGCGCGCCGTGAACGGCGCGCTCGACCCGATCGGCCGGTTCTTCGCCGGTGCAGTGGACTACGGCTCGCTCGAACAGGAGAACCAGAAGCTCCAGGACCAGATCCTCGCGCTCGAGCGCCAGCGCTCGATCGGGCAAGCCGCGGGGCGCCAGTACGCGCAGCTCGAGCGGCTGCTCGCGACGAGCAGGCTTCCGGCGCTCGCCTCGCTGCCCGAGGTCCCCGCAGAGGTGACAGCGCAGAACGTCTCGGATTTCGCCGCGACGGTCTCCATCGACAAAGGTCGTGATACAGGGGTGGCGTCGGGTGACCCGGTGATCGGTCCTGGTGGCCTCGTCGGCGAGGTGGTGACAGCGACGCACACCTCCGCGACCGTACGGCTGCTCACCGACGGGAAGTCGGCGATCGGCGTCTCCTTGCGCCACGGGCTGGAGGCGACCCTCGTCGGTGTCGGCACGGATCGTCCGCTCCAGATCGACTACGTGCCCTCGACAGCGCGGGTGTCGCGCGGTGAGCTGATCGAGACCAGCGGGCTCCAGGGCGGGGCGTTCCCCCCGGGGATCCCGGTCGCGAGGGTGACCGCCGTGCACGGCGTCGTCGGGGCCGCTGACAAGCAGGTGTCGGCGCGTCCCCTCGCCGATCTGAACAGCCTGACCTACGTGGATGTGGTCGAGTGGTCCGGATCGTCGTGAGCTCGAGGTCCTGAAGGTGAGCGGACGCGTCGTCGTCAGGGCCCTTCTCGTCGTGGCGGTCGCGCTGCTCGCGCAGATGACCGTCGTCCTGGAGGTCCGCATTGGCGGCGCCTCCCCGGACATCATGTTCCTGCTTCCCGTCGCCGCTGGGATCGTGGCAGGGCCGGTCGAGGGGGCGACCATGGGCTTCGTCGCGGGCATGGCAGCGGACCTGCTCACGCCGACCCCGCTCGGGCTGAGCGCTCTCGTCGGGACGCTCATCGGGTACGCCGTCGGGGCCGTCTCCGGCGACCTGGTGCGTGACGTGCGCGGGCTCCCGACCCTGGTCGCGCTCGGCGCGAGCGCGCTCGCGGTCATGCTGTACGCCGTGCTCGGTGCGCTGCTCGGCGAGTCGCAGTTCCTCCACGTGGACCTCGTCACCGTCGTGACCGTGATCGCGGTCACGAATGCGCTGCTCGCAGGGCTCTCCGTCCGCGTCATGCGTTGGGCGCTCACGGCCTCCGCCGAGCGAGCCAGCACGGGCTGGTTCCGGTGAGCCGTCGCTCGTTCCGCCACCCTTTCCGGGGTGGACGGGTCTACCTGAGGCCGGCAGGCCGCAGGCGCGTCCGGGGCGGTGGCGGTCACGCCAGGCAGCGTGCCCACAGGCTCCGGATCCGGGTGCGCCGCAGCGTCAACGTCGCCGCTCTCGTTCCTTCCCCCGAGGAGGTGCCGTCCCGTCCTCGGGTTCGTATGCGCGTCGTCGCGTCCATCGTCTTCGTGCTGTTCTGCGTGATGGTCCTCAGGCTCTGGGACCTCCAGGTCATCGACCGCCACCAGTACGCGGTCGCGGTGAACCAGGACTCCCTGCGGACGGTCACGATTCCCGCGCCCCGGGGGCTCATCGTGGACCGCCGGGACACGGTGCTCGTCGGGAACAAGGTGGAGAACGAGATCGTGCTGTCGCGTGCCGAAGCGTCCTCGGATCCGTCGATCGTCGGGAAAGTGGCGGCGCTCTGCGGGATCACGCCAGCAGCGGTGCGAGCCGCGCTCACAGACCCCGAGTACAGCCCGTACGAGCCGGTGCCGGTCGTGCAGAACGCGTCGCCCGCGGTGGTCCAGTACCTCGCGGCGCACCAGTCGCAGTTCCCCGGCGTCACAGTCGTCCAGGTGACGGTGCGCGACTACCCCCAAGGAGGGACGACGGGTACCCAGGTCCTTGGCTACACAGGCCCGATCACAGCGACATATCTGAAGAGTCATCCGAACGACGGCTACACACAGACCTCCCAGATCGGCAAGACCGGCGTCGAAGCCGAGGAAGAGCAGTACCTGCGCGGCAAGCCGGGGCGGGAGACAATCGAGGTCACGCCCACCGGGACAATCGTCGGGACGGTGCGCAAGACCAGGCCCGTGCAGGGCGACACGGTGGTGCTGAACTTGACAGCGGCTCTCCAAAGGGACGTGCAGCAGGCGCTCGCAACAGTCATCGCCGCCGACCGGGCGCGGACAACATCCGGCGTCCATCCGGCTGCGCCGAACGGCGCGGCCGTCGTGCTCGACGCCCAGACCGGCGCGGTGCTCGCGCTCGCCTCGTACCCCTCCTACAGCCTCACAGAGTGGGTCGGCGGCATCTCGACTGCCAACTACGACAAGCTCCGCGCGGGGTGCACCGCCGCGACCGGAGGCTGCGCGCTGAACGACTATGCCATCCAGGGTCTGGACACCCCGGGCTCGACCTTCAAGCTCGCGACCGCGACCGCCGCCCTCCAGGACGGCCTCATCACGCCGACATCGACCAAGGACGACACCGGCGTGTTCACAGTGCGGACACACGGCGACCCGACATGCACGTCTGGGTGCACCTTCCACGACGCCACAGCGTTCGACGCCGGCATCATCACAGTGCGGCTGGCGATCACCGAGTCGGACGACTTCTTCTTCTACACACTGGGGTTGCAGTTCTGGCTGGGGCGTGCCCGGTACGGCGCCACAGCGATCCAGAAGGTGGCCCACGCGTACGGTTTCGGCGACCTGACGGGCATCGACCTCCCAGGAGAGGTGCAAGGGCGCGTCGACAGCCAGAGGACTCGTGAGATGCTCCACCGGCTCACACCGAAGAGCTATCCGAACACGTTCTGGTACCCGGGGACAAACATCGAGCTGGCTTTTGGCCAGGGCGAGACGGTCATCACGCCGATCGAGGAGGCGCAGGCCTACGCGACGTTCGCCGATCACGGGATCCGTCACCAGCCCGAGGTCGTCGGTGCGATCGTCTCGCCCGACGGGAAGGTGGTGAAGCGGGTCGCCCCGAAGGTGACGGGCCACGTCTCGCTTTCGCCGACCGACTACCAGGCAATGCTCCAGGGGTTCATCGGCGCGACCCACACACCGAAGGGCACCGCCTACAACACCTTCCAGCAGTACTCCCACGTGCCGAGCTCGTACGTGATCGCGGGAAAGACCGGGACCGCCACAATCGCGACAACAAGGGCTGGGGTCGCGCCGAATGCCTGGTTCGTCGGCTTCGGTCCGGTGAACGCCCCGACGCAGTACGTCGTGGTGGTCGAAGTCGCCCAGGCCGGCTATGGGGAGGCTGGGGCGGCACCGGCCGTGGCCAACATCTTCAATTATCTCTACGCGCACCCCCCGTCCCGTTCGCTCGCGCTCCCGACGTCCGCGCACCAGCCGACCGTCGTCGGGAGCGTCTCGAAGCCGTAGCCGCAGAGGCGGTGCGAACTGGCGGGGAGCCCGCGAGCGCTCGTCCCCGTAGACTCCTCGGGTCATGGAACCGGCGAGGTCGCTGTGGCCGCAGATCGAGCCGCTGCTCTACGGAGTGCAGAGGCCGGCGCGCTACATCGGCGGCGAGCAGGGGGCGTGTGCTCCCGAGCGCCGAGCGCGCCAGGTGGCCTGGCTGCTGTGCTACCCGGACACCTACGAGATCGGTCTTCCGAACCAGGGCCTTCAGATCCTGTACGAACTGCTGAACGAGCGGGCCGACGCGCTCGCCGAGCGGTCGTACGCGCCCTGGATCGACATGGAGTGCGCGATGCGGCGGGCCGGGGTCCCACTGTTCTCCGTGGAGAACCACCTGCCGGCGCGCACGTTCGACGTGCTCGCGTTCAACCTCTCGGCCGAGCTCGTCTACACGAACGTGCTGAACATGATCGACCTGGCCGGGCTCGCGGTGCGTTCGTCGCGGCGCGCGCCGAGCGACCCGATCGTGATCGCGGGCGGGCACTGCGCGTTCAACCCCGAGCCTCTCGCCGACTTCGTCGACGCGTTCGTCATCGGCGACGGCGAGGAGGTGGTGGGCGAGGTCAACGAGGTCCTCGCAGCGCTCCTGCCGACGTGCACCGGAGCGGCGCGCCAGGAGCTGCTGCGCGAGCTCGCAGGAGTCCGTGGCGTCTACGTCCCTTGCCTGTACCGGCCGCGCTACGAGGGGGCCCGGCTGGCTGCGCTGGAGCCGCTCCCCGGCGCACCGGCGATCGTCGAGAAGCGGACGGTCGCGGACCTCGGGCAGTGGCCGTACCCGCGCCGCCAGCTCGTGCCGCTGACCGAGGTCGTCCACGACAGGTTGAACGTGGAGGTCTTCCGGGGCTGCACGAGGGGATGCCGGTTCTGCCAGGCCGGCATGATCACCCGACCCGTGCGGGAACGGTCGGCCAGCCAAGTCCGCGAGATGGTCGACGAGGGGCTCGCCCGCACCGGGTACGAAGAGGTGGCGCTCACGTCGCTCTCGACGGCCGACTATTCGGGGATCGAGCGGCTCGTGCGAGACGTGGTCGGCGACCCTCGCCACGGGGGCCGGGTCTCGGTCAGCCTCCCGAGCCTCCGGGTGGACGCCTTCACGGTCGGGACGGCGGCGGCGATCCAGCGCGTGCGCCGGACCGGGCTCACGTTCGCGCCCGAAGGTGGGACCTGGCGCATGCGACGAGTGATCAACAAGCTCGTTTCAGAAGAGGATCTCTACGGCGCGGTCGACGCCGCGTTCAGCCAGGGTTGGCGGAGGATCAAGCTCTACTTCCTCATCGGGCTGCCCACCGAGCGTGACGAGGACGTCACCGCCATCGCGGACCTCGCTGCGCGCTGCGCGGAGCTCGGCCGCCGCCACCACCGCTCCGCCACGGTCGTCGCGTCGGTCGGGGGGTTCGTCCCGAAGCCCCACACGCCCTTCCAGTGGGCTCCGCAGGACACCGCCGCCGAGCTGCACCGCAAGATCGTGCTGCTGCGAGGAGCCGCCCGGGGTGTCCGCGGTCTCACGGTGCGCTGGCACGATCCCGAGGCGTCGGTGGCCGAGGGCCTCGCGAGCCGTGGCGACCGCCGCGTGGGGTCCGTGATCGAACGGGTGTGGCGCGCCGGCGGCACGTTCCAGGAGTGGTCGGAGCGGTTCGACCTGCGCCTGTGGGAGGCGGCGCTGGCCGCAGAGGGTCTTTCCTTCGACGAGATGGTCCACCGGGCCCGCGGTCGTGAGGAGCGCCTCGCCTGGGACCACGTCTCCGCAGGGCTCCACACGGACTTCCTGTGGGAGGACTGGCAGGCGGCGCTGTCCGGCGCCGCCGTGGAGGACTGCCGCTGGACGCCGTGCTACGACTGCGGGGCCTGCACCGGCTTCGGGCTGGAGCACGTCGTGGCGTCGTCCGTGCCGCCTGCAGGGGGCAGCCAGGGGACCTGGCAGGACCTCGACCAGGGCGGGCGCATTCCCGTGCGGTTCGTGAGCAGGCGCTGAGCAGGCGCGGAGGCGTGGAAGGCCACGCGGCGGGCTTGCCGACGCGACTACGGGTGCGCTACTCGAAGACCGGCAAGATCCGCTTCACCAGCCATCGTGACGTGGTGCGGATCTGGGAGCGGGCCCTGCGGCGCAGCGGCCTTCCGGTCGCGTGGTCGGGCGGGTACTCGCCTCGGCCGCTCCTCAGCTTCGGCCACGCGCTGCCGACCGGGGCCGAGTCGCTGAGATCGTACCTCGACGTGTCCTTGGCGCCTGGCGGCGCGCTGGCCGGCGCTCCCGAGGACCCCGAGCACCTTGGGCACCTCGAGGACCCCGAGCACCTTGCCGAGGACCGGGGTGCGGCCGACGGCCCCGCCGGCTGCCAGGCGCTCGCGCGACGGCTCTCCGGTCTGCTCCCCGAAGGCTTGGACGTCCAGGCGATCGCGCCCCTTGCACATGGGTCGGGCTCGCTCCAGCAGGAGGTATCATCGTGCAGCTGGAAGCTGGAGGTGCTCGGTTTGGCAGCAGAGGAGCTGGAGTCGCGGGTCGAGCGGCTGCTCGCTGCACCGGTTGTCCTCGTCGAGCGGGAGCGCAAGGGGCGGTGCGCCCCCGACGACCTGCGCCCCGCGCTGTTGGCCCTGACGGTCGTCGCCGACGCTGACCACACATGTGGCGAGCCGGCGACGCACGGCGAGCGTGCCTGGCTCGAGGCGGAGCTCGCGACCCGGCCGCGTGGCGTGCGACCACGGGAGCTGCTCGAAGCGCTGGGTCTCGACGCCAGGCTTTCACGAGCCTGCCGGCTGCATCAATGGATCGAGCGCGACGGCACCCGACGCGAGCCCCTGGTCGTCTCGGGCCGCGCGGCCGGCGCCGTCGCCGCGCGCGCCGGAAGGCGGGTGCCATGAGACGTCGAAGGAGGGATCTCCCTCATGGAGGAGTTGGAGAACGGGCGGGCCGCGACCGGCCCCCCGGTGGCGGGCGAGCGGGTGCCGGCGCCAGATGTGGCGCGGGCGACGCCGCCGCGCGTGGAAGGTGACCGAGCTGCTGAGTCGCCCGAGGTAGGGCCGGGGCAGGAGGCGCCCGAGACCGCTGCTGCGCCGCGGCCGCGGATCGGCGACACGAGACCTGCGCCCCCGCTGCGCCCGCTCGTCGCCCGGCCGGTTGCGCCGGTGGCGCCCGCTCGGCCCTCGCGCGCACAGGTCGGCGCGCGGGCAGAGACCGGTGCGATCGACGAGCAGCAGACCGGGGCGGGCGGCGCCGCTGCGGAGCCGTCGAGACGTCGGCGGCGACGCAGCGGCAGGGAGCGCAAGGGACGGTCCACGGGCCGCTACCTCATCTGCGTCCACGTCCAGCCGGGGCTTTCCCAGATCGCAGTCCTCGAGGGCCGTTCGCTCGTCCAGCACTTCGCGTCGCACGCCCAGGACGAGACGACCCAGATCGACGGGAACATCTACGTCGGTCGCGTCCAGAACGTCCTGCCAGGCATGGAGGCGGCGTTCGTCGACATCGGCATTCCGAAGAACGCGGTCCTCTACCGAGGAGACGTGCGCTACGACACCGACGACGTCGACGCCGGCGCGCGTGGTCCCGAGCCGCGCATCGAAGACGTGCTTCGCCCAGGCCAGCTGATCGTCTGCCAGGTCACGAAGAACCCCATCGGCGCGAAGGGAGCCCGCCTCACCCAGGAGGTCTCGCTGCCGGGGCGCTTCGCGGTGTTCGTCCCGAACAGCGACGCCGTCGGCATCTCCAAGCGCCTCAGCGACAACGAGCGGCGCCGGCTGCGCAGGATCGTCGACGCCGTGCGTCCTTCCGGTCACGGCTTGATCGTTCGGACGGCCGCAGAGGGCGCGACAGAAGAGGAGCTCCGCCGTGACGTGGAAGGACTGCTCCAGCAGTGGGCGGCGATCGAACGCGCGGCCGCGCGCATGAGGGGACCGGGCCTCCTCTACCGGGAGCCGGAGGCGGCAGTACGGATCCTGCGCGAGGAGCTCAACAGCGAGTATCGCGCGGTGATCGTGGATGACCCGGCCCTCTACGACCAGGTGCGCGACTACGTCGAGACGGTGAGCCCCGACCTCGCCGACCGGGTCGAGCTGTACGACGCCGAGGCCGAGGGTCAGCCGCTCTTCGACCGTTACCACGTGCACGAACAACTGCACAAGGCGCTGGACCGCAAGGTGTGGCTACCCTCGGGAGGATCGCTCATCATCGAGCGCACCGAGGCGCTGACCGTGATCGACGTCAACACCGGGAAGAACGTCGGCAAGAGCAACCTGGAAGAGACCGTCTTTCGCAACAACCTGGAAGCTGCCGAGGAGGTGGCGCGCCAGCTCCG
>JAJYMD010000087.1 GCA_021787255.1 Actinomycetes bacterium
CCGGCGGGCAGGGATCCCTGGAATGTCGGGGAACGTGCGACGCCGGTGCTCGCGGGGCGCAGACTCCCGAGATGGGCCGGGGGGCCGAACCCCTCCCGCTCAGGCAGCAGGAGGATTGGACGTCAACGGCTGGAGCCGCGATGTGGCCTGGTCGCGACCCATGGCAGGGGCCCCTGCGTGTGGCCTGGCGTCATCCGCGTGGCGCACGAAGCGCACCCAGCCAACCCGCTGTTCGGTGTGCTCTGCCATCCAGGCGTCACGCGCGGCGCGCGCCGCCAGCCGGTCGTCGAGCCGTCTTGCACCTTCTGCCGCCCTGGCGACGGCAACCGCGAGCTCCTCGTCACCCTCGAGGACGCGGACGTTCGTGGGAGGAAGGGGCCTGGGGTGCGCGCTCGACCGTTCGCTGTAGCCATTCATGGCAGTCTTGCCTTTCATCAGGTCTGTCCCAGACGATCGTAACCATCGCCCTCCCGCGATCCTCCTCGGGTCCCCCGGCAGCGGCTGCCACCCGTCCCCTCCCACCCCTACGTCAGCACCAATCGACGATCCTCACGATCGGCCGAACCGCGGCGAACGCTTCTCCGAGAATGCGGCGATTGCCTCCCTCACGTCGGCACCCGCGAGGTTTGCCGCCTGACACTCGGCCTCGCGCTCGATCGCCTCGGCGAAAGACGTATTCCACGCGGCGTCGAGGAGTGCCTTCGTCGTGGACAGCGCGAGCGACGGTCCCTCCGCAAGGGTCTCTGCCAAGCTCGCGACCTGTGCATCGAGCTCGTCCGTGGTTACCGCACGGTTGACCAGGCCGATCCGCACGGCCGTCCTTGCATCGAGGATCTCACCGAAGAACGCCAGCTCCTTTGCCTTCGCGCTGCCCACCAGCCGGGGAAGCAGCCAGGAGGTTCCGCAGTCCGGCGACAACGCACGCCGGGTGAAGATCATCGACAAGCGTGCTCGCGTGCTCGCGACGACGAGGTCACATGCGATGGCAAGCCCGAGCCCTGCGCCGACAGCGACGCCGTCGACCTTCGCGATGGTGGGCTTCGAGAGCCGGTGCAGCGACAAGGCGACGTCCCCCAATGCACGCACCCAATCGAGTGACGACGCAAGATCTCCGACTGCCGGAGCGGCCGCGTCCGAAAGATCCGCTCCCGAGCAGAAATCGCCACCTTCCCCGGTGAGGACGAGCACCCGGTCTCCCGCATTGTGCGCGACCGCATCGAACGTCGAGCGGAGCTGCTCGGTCATGCCCCGAGTGAGCGCGTTCTTCCGTTCCGGTCGGTTCATCGTGACGGTCACGACGCCACCGGCACGGGTCACTTTCACGGTCTCCACGACGCCTCCTTGCGTTCGCTTCATCCCGGTCGCCAGTCTCGATCGCGCCAGGGTGAACGGACGGTAGCCGAACGTCTTCTTCCGTCACCAGGCTCCAGGAATGATCTCGACGTGCCCTCCGAGCACTGCAGCGACATCGAAGCGGACATTCGGGGCGTGAACGTCGTGGTCCATGAGCCAGCGGGCGGCGAGTCGCCGCACCCTGACCCGCTTGGCGACCGTGACTGCTTCTGCAGGTGATCCGTAGAGAAGCGTGGTACGCGTCTTGACCTCACAGACGACGACCGTCGGCCCTTTGCGCAGAACCAGGTCGAGCTCGCCGATGCTGCATCGCCAGTTTCGGTCGAGAACCTCGTAACCTCGCGCCGTGTACCACTCGGCGGCGAGCAGCTCCCCATGTGCCCCGATGCGGCCGCGGGCTCCTCTCATGTCAGCACTTCAGCGTCGCTCACCTCCACCTCACGAGACGGAACCGTCGCAACGCCCCGGCGGATCGCGCATCGTCGCGTCTGCTGCTAGAGGTCCTTGTCGGGGAGCCGTTCCACGTTGACGTCACGCCAGGTCACCACGCGCACGGAGGGTACGAAGCGCGCAGGGCGGTACATGTCCCACACCCAGGCATCAGTGAGCTCGAGCTCGACGCAGGCCGGCTGCGTGTCCGAACGGACCGTCATGGAAACCTCGTTCGCGAGGTAGAAGCGCCGTTCGGTCTCAACGACGTAGTTGAACATGGGAAGCACCGCCCGGTACTCCTGGATGAGGGCGAGCTCGATCTCGGCCTCGTAGCGCTCGAGGTCCTCCTCGCTCACCTCGGCGGCCTCATCGGCGCCGGACGCGCGTCGAGCCGCGGTGCGACCTCACGGACGGACGGCCCGCTTCTCCCTCACCTTCGCAGCCTTTCCCGAGCGTTCACGCAGGTAGTAGAGCTTTGCTCGGCGCACGTCGCCCAAGGTGACCACCTCGATACGAGCGATGGTCGGCGAATGGACCGGGAAGGTCCGCTCCACGCCAACGCCGAAGCTGACCTTGCGAACGGTGAACGTCTCGCGCACGCCCACACCCTGACGTCGGAGGACGATGCCCTGGAACACCTGCACGCGCTCCCGGTTCCCTTCGACGACCCGCACGTGCACCTTCACGGTGTCGCCCGGGCGAAAATCCGGAATGTCGTCCCGCAGACTGTCGCGGTCGATGATCTCAGTGGGGTGCATTGGAGGCGTCCTTCGAGTCCGCTGGGCCGGTGCCGGACTCTGCATCGTAGCCGTGATCTGCGAGGAGCTGCAGCTCGCCCTCCTCGGCCAGTAGGGCTGCTTCCTCGTGGGTGAGCCCGCCCCGAGCGGCCAGCAAGTCGGGGCGTCCTTCCAGAGTACGCCGTAGGGATTGCACTCGGCGCCACCGGGCGACGCGGCCGTGGTCCCCCGATCGAAGCACCTCCGGCACCTCCCACCCTCGGAAGACTCCGGGTCGCGTGTACTGGGGGTACTCCAGCAGCCCTGCATGGAAGCTCTCCTCGTCGATCGACGCCTCGTTGCCGAGAGCTCCGGGCAGCAGCCGCGTGACTGCTTCGACAACCACGAGGGCAGGGAGCTCGCCACCGGCGAGGACGACGTCGCCTACGGAGAGCTCCTCGTCGGCGAGATGGTCGGCCACCCGCTGGTCCACCCCCTCGTAGCGTCCACACAGGAGTGAGAAGCCGGCGCCCGCGGCGAGGTGCCGCGCCGCGGCCTGGTCGAAGCGTCGACCGCCGGGCGACAGGAGGAACAAGGGCCGCGGGAGTCCTTCCGCGCCCTCGACGGCCTCGACCGCAGCGAACACAGGCTCAGGCATGAGCACCATCCCCGCGCCACCGCCGAAGGGGGCGTCGTCCACCGAACGTCGCGGGTCTGACGCGCCGGCGCGCACGTCCCGAACTCGCAGATCGAGCACGCCTCTGTCCCGCGCCCGCCCGAGAACGCTCATGCGGCAGTAGCCCTCGATGAGGTCGGGGAAGATCGTGAAGACGTCGATGCGCACGCGCCTCAGTCGACAAGTCCTTCAGGGATGTCGACCGTGACCTGAACCTTCGGCTCGAACGCGGTGACGAACCGAAGAGGCACGAGCGCCCCACTTTCGAGCACGAGGAGATCGCTCGCGGGATTGGGCTCGAGCGCGGCCACCGTACCGATGTCGCGCCCCGTCACGGTGAGCACCCTCGCACCCACCAGTTCGTGCGTCCAGAGGGCACCGTCGACGTGGAGCGCCGCAGCCCGCAGCTCCAGGCCGCGCAACGTCTCGGCACGGCTGCGGTCACCCACTCCCTCGAACCGCACGAGGAAGCGGTCCTGGTGAGCACGGGAAGCCTCGACGCGCAGCTCACCGGCATCGCTCGAGAGGATCACGCCGACGCCGACACGCTCCGTGCGGTCCGTCCACAGGTCGACGACCACGTCGCCAGCCAATCCGTGCGGCCGAAGCACCCGTCCAACGGACAGGAAAGGCACCGCATCGGAGCCTTCAGCGAGCTCAGTCGTCGTCGATGTCAACGAGAGTCTGTGCCCCGTCGTTCGCGCCCGCCACCGCGACGAGCGTCCGGATCGCCTGTGCGGTCCGGCCGCGCCGTCCGATGACACGGCCCATGTCGTGTGCTGCGACGTGAAGCCGCAGAATGGTCGACCCGCGACGATCCTCCTTGCGGATGACGACCGCATCGGGATCGTCGGCCATCGAACGTGCCAGGTACTCGAGCACGGCGACCGCCGTGTCGCCTCGCCCAACACCTGGCTCGCCCCGACGGGCAGCCGGTCCGGAGATGGTGTTCACGTCACCGGGCTCGTAGTCCGCCTCGCCGGCCTGCACGTGGCCTGCCCCGTCCCCGAGGTCCCCATGCTCCTCGCCGTCCTCGTCCTCGTCGTCGAGCTCGTCCTCGTCGTCGAGCTCGTCCTCGTCGTCGAGCTCTTCGTCGTCGTCGAAGTCCTCATCGTCCTCGAGCTCGTCTTCGTCGTCGAAGTCCTCGTCTTCGTCATCGAACGCGTCCTCGTCGTCGAGGTCGTCTTCGCCGTCCTCGAGGAATGCCTCCCGATCGGCCGCAGCGCCGTCGATCGATCCGAATTGCTCTCGATCGTCCGACGTCATGCGGACACCGAGCCTGCTCCGGTGGCGGCATCAGCTGGGGCACCCGCGTCAGCTGGGGCATCCGCGTCAGCTGGGGCATCCGCGTCATCCACGAGCTGGGTGTGCGAGGCCGGCGGCACCGACGCGGCTTCCCCGCCAGCGCCGGCATCCGCTACCGCTCCCCCCCCACCGTTCGCCAGAAGATCGAGCGTTCCCGAGGTCCGCAGGAGCCGCTCGACCCGCTCGGTCGGCTTCGCACCTTGCCGGAGCCATCGCAGTGCCTTTTCGTGGTCGATCGTGACGATCGTCTCGTCATCGGTGCTCGAGCGGCCACGTGGCGCATAGGTACCAAGGACCTCGAGGAACCGGCCATCGCGGGGGGAGCGGCTGTCTGCTGCGACCACCCGGTACGTCGGCTGCTTCTTCTTGCCCATCCGCACCAGGCGGAGCTTCACTGCCACGAGTCTGCTTCCTCCGTCGTCGGGGCCCCTCGGGCCCGCTTTGCGCCATTCACCCGACATTCTCGCAGGTCTCGAGGGACCCGCGCCCACATGCCGTGGCTCATCGGTCTTTCGGCGGCGTCACCCGCCCGCCCTTCTTCTTCTTGTTCTTGCCCTTGGCGCCGCGCTGGACGCGAGCGCCGCCCTGGCTCGCCGAGCGACCCCCGGTCGCGACCGCGTCCAGCGAGGGGAGCCGTCCACTTCCTGAGAGCAGTCCAGCGAGGCCATCCCCATCGTCTCCCGCATCCCCACCCAGCGCCCTCAGCGCGGCTAGCTGCTTGCGTCCCCCGAGCAGCCCTCCCAGACCTCCAAGACCCTTGCCACCTGGGATGCCTCCGATCCCCGGCATTCCCGCCAAGCCGGGGACGCCGTTGCCGTTGGCCATGGCCTTCACGAGCTTTTGCATCTCGCGATGCTGCTTCAGGAGCTGGTTCACGTCCTGGGTGCTGGTCCCGCTCCCCCGCGCGATGCGGACTCGTCGCGACCCGTCGATGACCGAGGGGTCGGTCCGCTCTCGGGGCGTCATCGAGCGCATGATCGCCTCGACGCGAGCCAGCTCTCGGTCGTCGATCTGGTCCGCGGCCGTGCGCAGCTCTCTCGTCATGCCTGGCAGCAACTTCATGACACCGCCGAGCGACCCGAGCTTCTTCACCTGCTGGAGCTGGTCCAAGAAGTCGTCGAGCGTGAACCGACCCTCCATCAGCCGGCTGGCCGATCTCGCCACCGACTCTTTGTCCATGGTCCGCTCGGCCTGCTCGATGAGGCTCAGCACATCGCCCATTCCGAGGATCCGGTCGGCCATCCGATCGGGATGGAAGAGGTCGAAGTCTCCGAGTTTCTCCCCGGTGGACGCGAAGACGATCGGCCGCCCAACGACACCCTTCACCGACAGCGCAGCTCCGCCGCGCGCGTCGCCGTCCAGCTTGGTCAGGATGATCCCGTCGAGCTCCAGCGTGTCGTGAAAGGCGCGGGCGGTCGCCACGGCGTCTTGACCGATCATCGCGTCGATGACGAGCAGCGTGTAGTGCGGCTTCACGGCATCGGACACTCGCCGCACCTCGTCCATCAGCTCCGCATCGATCGCCAGACGACCGGCCGTGTCGATGATGCAGATGTCGCGTCCGAGCCGCCTCGCCTCCTCGAGCCCTGCGCGAGCGACGGACACGGGGTCGGTCGCCTCGCTGAACACCGTGACCCCGACCTGGCGCCCAAGCACGCGGAGCTGTTCGACAGCGGCCGGCCGCTGGAGGTCAGCACCGACCAGTAGCGGATTACGCCCCTGCTGCTTCCACCAACGCGCGAGCTTCGCGGCGGTCGTCGTCTTCCCGGAGCCCTGGAGGCCGGCGAGCAACACCACCGTCGGGGGGTGCGATGCGTAGGTGAGCTTCAGCGTCTCCCCGCCAAGGATGGCGACGAGCTCCTCGTGCACAGCCTTCACGACCTGCTGGCCGGGCGTCAGGCTCTTCGACAGCACCTCGCCTGCACAGCGCTCGCGAACCCCCTGCACGAACGAGCGGGCGACGCCGACCTCCACGTCGGCTTCGAGCAGCGCGACACGGATCTCGCGTAACGCCTCGTCGAGGTCCGCGTCGGAGAGCCGTCCACGGCTGCGCAGGCGCCCGGCGATCCGCTCCAGGCGGTCAGAGAGGGCGTCGAACATGAGGGCCCTAGGCTACCCGGGCGTCCGTACCGTCGTTCTCGCGAGCCGAAGGGCCGACGCAGGCTCCGCTACCCCAGGAGCGCCCCGACGAAGTCCGCGGGATCGAACCGCACGAGATCATCAGGACCCTCGCCGAGACCGACGAGCTTGACCGGGAGACCGAGCTCCTTTTGGATCGCCACGACGATGCCGCCCTTGGCGGTGCCGTCGAGCTTGGTCAGCACGACCCCGGTCACCTCCACGGCCTCCGTGAACTGACGTGCCTGGACGAGGCCGTTCTGACCGGTGGTCGCATCCAGCACCAGGAGCACCTCGGTGACACGCCCAGGCGGTCGTTCCGCGACCCGCCGGATCTTCTTGAGCTCCTCGACGAGGTTGACCTTGGTATGCAGCCTTCCTGCCGTGTCGGCGAGGACGAGTGCATTGCCGCGGGCAGCCGCGCGCTGCACCGCGTCGAACACCACGGCGCTGGGGTCGCCTCCCTCTGCACCCCGGACGACTCCCGCGCCGACCCGCTCGGCCCACATCGCGAGCTGTTCCCCGGCGGCTGCACGGAAGGTGTCCCCTGCAGCCAAGAGGACCGAGCGACCCATGGCCACCTGCTGGCGGGCGACCTTTCCGACCGTGGTCGTCTTGCCGACGCCGTTCACACCCACGAAGAGCCAGACGTTGACCACGCCTTCCTCGTCGTCGAACCTCAGGTCACGGCTGATGGGGGCGGTGGCCTCGAATCCCTCGGCGGACCCCGACTCTCGTCCGAGAGCGGGACCGGGACCGGCTCCCGCTACGGCATCCCAGTGCCTCTCGAGCGACAGCAAGTCCACGAGATCCCCTTCGAGCGCCTCGACCAGCTGGTCGCCGCCTGAGACCTCCTTTTGCCGGACTCGACGCCGGAGGTCCTCGATCAATGCGTCGGTCGTCGCGACACCGACGTCGGCCCGAAGCAAGCTCTCCTCGAGCTCGTCCCACGTCGCGGGGTCCACGCCCTTCCCGCGAAGCGAGCGAAGGCCGGCGAAAACCCCGCGGGTCCGTCCCAGTCGTTCGCGAAACGTGGGCGCCGCGACCTGGACCGGCACTTCGACCTCGACGGACGCCTCGGCAGCCGGCGTCTCGGCGACCAGCGCCTTTCCGTCCGGTCCCGCGACCAGTGTCTCGACCTCCGCACCGATGACGATCTCCTGCGGCGCTGGGGACGGCGGTGCAGGCCGGGACGGCGGTGCAGGCCGGGACGGCGGTGCAGGCCGGGACGGCGGTGCAGGCCGGGACGGCGGTGCAGGCCGGGGTCGTGTGGCCGTGCGAGGCCCTTTCGCAGCGCCGCGAACGTCCGGGCCGAGGCGGGGACCTCTGACATGCCGGCGACGAACGATCCTCGCGTAGCCAAACGTGCCCATGACCAGCATGACGACCGCCACGACGGCGAGTGCGATCCAAAGGGCGATCACGAACCGGCGAGCCTATCGGGGCGGTGACAGGAGGTCGGCGCCCCAACGTCGCACGGGTCAGCCGACCGGGTCGGCTGACCGGGTCAGCCGACCGGCTCCGCCTCGACGTGCGCACGCTGGCTCACCACTTGGGACGACCCGCCCGGCGCCATCGTGACCCCGTAGAGCGCGTCAGCAGCCTCCATGGTCCGCTTCTGGTGGCTGACAACGATCAGCTGCGCCTCATCCCGGAACTCGTGGATCAGTCCGAGGAACCTGTGCAGGTTCACGTCGTCGAGCGCAGCCTCGACCTCGTCCATGAGGTAGAACGGCGAAGGCCGGCTACGGAACACCGCGAAGAGGAAGGCGAGCGCGACCATCGAGCGCTCCCCGCCCGAGAGGAGCGACACGCGCCGGACGTTGCGCCCCGCGGGTCGCACCTCGATCTCGACGCCCGTGTTGAGCACGTCCGAGGGATCGGTCAGGCTGAGGCGCCCGGTGCCTCCCGGGAACAAGCTCGCCACGAACGCCGAGAAGTGCTCGTTCACGTCGCTCACCGCCGCGGTGAACTCGTCTGCGATCTCGCGGTCGAGCGAGCGCACGACGTCGTGCAGCTGACGGCGCGCGGCGCGAACGTCCTCCATCTGGGTGTCGAGGTCCCGATAGCGCTCCTCGAGCGCAGAGAGCTCGTCCAGGGCGAGCGGGTTCACCGGGCCGAGCGACGCGAGCCGCGCCGCGAGCGCGTTCGCATGTGCGGCTGCCGTTACACCCTCGGGCAGCTCGGGCATCGGTGCCGATCTCGCTTCGTCAGGGGTGGCGCCGAGCTCGTGCACGATCATCTCGGCCAGATTGTCCGCGCGCAGGGAGGCCTCCGCCACTTCGCGGTCGACGGCACGCGCCCGTTCACGAGCGATCATCTGGCGCTGCTCGAGGGCCGAGCGTTCCGCGCGAATCGACTCCATCCTTGCCGCTCCCGCCCGGAGCCGCTCGGACTGGTCGGCGTACGCGCGGCGAAGCGCAACGAGCACCGCGTCGAGACGGTCCTGCTCGCGCCGGACCAGGTGCTGCAATCGCTCGAGCGTCACTCCTTCGAGCTCCAGGCGCCGACGGCGCCGAGCCGCGACCTCGCGCTCCTCTGCGTGGCCGAAGAGCCGCCGCTCGACCTCGCGCTGGCGTGCCGACAGCACGCGACGATGCTCGGCGACGCTCGCGCCCCGCACGTCGAGGGCGTGGCGCTGCACGTCGAGCTCGCGCCTCAGCATCGCCAGCCTCTCCGCGACGGCGGCGGCCTCCGCAGCGCGTGCAGCGGCGGCGGAGGCCTGCGATTGCGCGTCCGCAAGGGCGACCTCGAGGCTGGCGAGCTCCTCGCGATCCGACTCGAGCTTGGACAGGAGCGACGAACGGGCTCCGCCTGCCTCCTCGAGCTCCGAGACGACGCGCGCGCGCTCCTCGTCGGAACGGCGCCGCTCCGCGACCGCGGCAGCGCGCGTCGCCTCGTGACGATCGTACGCCCTCGCCGCATCGCGGGCGCGGGAGGCCGCCGCCTCGAGGACCTGTCGCGCCTCGACGAGAGCTGAGCTCGCGCCTTCGGCGCGCGCGCCGGCTTCGGCTGCGCGCCGCTCGGCTTCTTCGACTGCTGCAGCGGTGACGATGCCCGAGGAGGAGCGCACCCGCCACCCCGAAGCCGAGAACCGGTCACCGTCCGCAGTCACGACGACCAGGTCGGGGCGCTCCAGGGCGAGGTCGAGCGCGGCCTCCCAGCCCTCGACTCGAACCGCTCGACCGACGAGCGTGTCGAGGACGTCGTCGACATCGGCGCCCGTCGGGCGGCGCACGCGTACGTGCGGTCGAAGACGTCGCGCCCCGGCGGGCACGTCGAGAGACACGCCCCGAGGCACCTCCGGCCGCACAGCAGCCCCCGCCGGGAGCAGCGCCCCGGTCGCGCCTCTGCCGTGAAGACGCGCCAGGGCGGCACGCGCCCCGTCTCGCCCAGACACGACCACGGCGGACACCGCCGCGCCCGCAGCAGCCTCGAACGCGGCCTCCCAGCCGGCGTCGATCTCGACGAGGTCCACGAGGGAGCCGATGACCCCTTCGACGTCGGACAGCAGCTCCCTGCCACCCGCGCCCTCGAGCTCGTGGAGCGCGCGCGCCAGTGCCTCGGCGCGCGCGGAGGCACGGTGGCGTTCCTGGTCCGCTGCTCGGGCCGCTTCCTCGGCTGACGTCGCAGCAGCGCGCGCGACCCCGTGCAGCTGTTCCGCCTCTGTCACCGCTGCGCCAAGTCGTGCCGCTTCCGCGTCGAGCGAAGCACGGCGAGCGTCGAGCTCCTCGATCGACAAGTCGAGCCGCCGCGCACGGGCCTGCACCGACGTCAGGCGTTCGTCGAGCCTCGCGATCTCACGTTCGTCCTGCTCAACGGCGCGCTCTTGGAGCTCCACGCGCCTGCGCAGATCGTCGACCGCCTTGGCCGCCGCCTCCAGCTGGCTGCCGTCTCCCCACCGGAGCCGGTGAGCGTCCTCCTCTGCCGAGAGCGCCGCGGTGCGCCGAGCGATCTCCTCCAGCTCCGGGACGAGGGCGATCTCGTCGCGGTCGACCTCGAGGAGCTCCTCCGCGAGGCGCGCTGCCTCGGCCTCGAGCGTCGACACGACGTCCACGTCCGCTGCGGCATCGAGCGCCTGCGCGAGCGCTTTGGCACGCGCGCGCAGCAGGTTCGCCGTCCCTTTCGCTCGTTCAACGAGGGCTTGGACGCGTGCGAGAGCCCCCGCGAGATCCTCTTCGCGGCTCGAGGAGAGCTCGGCGGTCGTCGCCGCGGCCTGCGCGTCCAGCGCGTCCAGCGCGTCGTGGAGCTGGCGCTCTTCCTCGGCGAGCGCAGCGAGGTCGGAGGCCGCCTGTGCCTTTCGCGCGCAGACGGCGACCAGCTCTGCGCCCGCAAGGTGCACACGTAGCCGGTGCAGCTCCGCGGCGATCGACGCGTGCGACCGGGCTGCGGCCGCCTGCCGTTCGAGGGGCCGGATCTGGCGGCGAAGCTCCCTCACCAGGTCACCGAGCCGCTCGAGGTTCTCCTGCGTCGCTGCGAGCCTCCGCTCGGCGCGCTCGCGGCGCCTCCGGTGCTTCAGGACTCCGGCAGCCTCCTCGATGACGGCACGCCGGTCCTCGGGACGAGCGGTCAGCACGGTGTCGAGCTGGTTCTGCCCGATGATCATGTGCTGCTGACGCCCGACGCCGGAGTCGTTGAGCAGGTCTTGGATATCGAGAAGTCGACAGGGCGTGCCGTTGATCGCGTACTCGCTGTCACCCGAGCGGAACAGCGTGCGCGTGACGGTGACTTCGGCCATGGGGACCGGGAGCTTCCCCGAGCCGTTGTCGATCGTGAGCGACACCTCGGCGCGCCCGAGCGCAGGCCGACTGGAGGTGCCGGCGAAGATCACGTCCTCCATCTTCTGGGAGCGCAGGGAGCGGGGGCCCTGCGCTCCGAGGACCCACGTCACCGCGTCCACGACATTGGACTTCCCACTGCCGTTGGGGCCCACCACCACGGTCAACCCGGGCTCGAACTCGAGCACCGTCGGGTCCGCGAACGACTTGAACCCCTTCATGCTGAGGGACTTGAGGAACATCGACAGCCGACCCTACCAATGGCCCGGCGCCCCATTTGGGACCGCCGGCGAGACCGGCAGGTCGCAAGCCCCAGCCGTGGTTCAGCTCGCCGTCTCGAGCGCCTTCGCCTCGTCGTCGCTCAGCACGATCAGCGCGGCCGCCAGGTTCTCCTCGAGGTGCGCCACGGTCGAGGTGCCCGGGATCGGCAGCATCACCGGTGACCGATGCAGCAGCCACGCGAGGGCGAGCTGCGACGGCGTGACGCCGCGCTTCTGCGCCGCCGACGCCAGCGGGCCGCCGGAGCGTGCCAGCACCCCCGTGGCGAGCGGGAACCACGGGATGAAGGCGATCCCATTGCGCTCGGCGTGCTCCAAGACGGGCTCGGCCTCGCGGTCGGCGAGGTTGTAGCGGTTCTGGACCGAGACGATGGGAGCAACGGCCCGCGCCGCCTCGACCTCCTCCACGCGCACCTCGCTCAGGCCGATGTGGCGAATCTTGCCCTCCTCACGCATGGCTGCGAGCTCGCCGATCTGGTCCTCGAGCGGAACGTCGGGGTCGATGCGGTGCAGCTGGAGCAGATCGATGCGCTCGACGCCCAGGTGGCGAAGGCTGAGCTCCACTTCCTGGCGGAGGTACGCCGGCCGACCCACCGGGGTCCACAGATCGGGACCCTGGCGCGTCAGGCCGGCCTTGGTCGCGATCACCAGGTGCTCGGGATAGGGGTGCAGCGCCTCGCGGATGAGGATCTCGCTCACGAACGGCCCGTACGAGTCGGCGGTATCGATGAAGTCCACGCCCAGCTCGACGGCCCTGCGGAGCACCCGGCGCGCCTCGTCGGGATCGTCCGGCCATCCCCAGATGCCAGGACCGGTGATGCGCATGGCACCGAAGCCGAGTCGGTGCACGGTCAGGTCGCCGCCGATCGAGAACGTTCCCGCAGCGATGGCGGGTCGTACAGGTGCCGCCGTCATGGTTCCCCTTTCCGAGCCGGCCCCCGAGGCTGACCCCCGACGTGCCCGAGGTGCCCGAGTTGCCCGAGTTGCCCGATCGGCCAGGTTAGGGGTGAGCGTCGGCGGGTCGTGCATGCGGAGGGCTGCACGGCGAGGGCTCGAGGTGCTTCCCGAGCCCTCGCCCAGCGCGCACCGCCCGACGCACCCTCACCCCGCTGGATCCACGTCAGACCTGACAATGCTGGCAGAAGAAGGTCGAGCGTCCGGCGACTTTGGCGCGCACGATGGGATTTCGGCAACGGCGGCACGGCTCCCCTTCGCGGTCGTAGACCTGGTGGCTGCCCTGGTAGTCACCGGCCTCGCCGAACAGGTCCCGGTACTGCTCGTCGACGAGCGTGGACCCGCGATGCTTGATCGCGTCGTTGAGGGTCTCGACCATGGCGCGATAGAGACGACGGACCTCGGTC
>JAJYMD010000465.1 GCA_021787255.1 Actinomycetes bacterium
GAGCTCGACCACCCGCACGCCCGCGCGCTGCGCCTGGGTGCCAGGTTGCTCGTCGACCGGAGCGACGACTCCACAGAGCAGCTCCGCGTGTACGCGGACCCCACAGGCCACCCGTTCTGCATCTTCGTCCAGACCCATTGATCCACCTGATCCACCTGATCCACCTGATCGACCTGATCGACGTACCGTGGCTTCATCCTGCGCAGTCGGCAGGCGACGATCGGTCGCGCCGGGGACCGGACCTCGGTGCGTGAGCAGGTGCGCGTCGAGATCCGGGTCCAGCCAGGTGCGCGTTCCACGTCGGTGGGTGGCACTCACGGCGAGGCGCTCGTCGTCCGCGTCACCGAGGCGCCGGAGAAAGGTCGCGCGAGCACGGCCGCACTGCGCGCGCTCGCACAGGCGCTCGGGGTCCGCGCGTCGGCGGTCCGCCTCGTGAGCGGCGCCACCTCACGACGCAAGGTCGTGGAGATCGACGTCGCAGGCGACACGGGGGCGCGCGGCGAGGACGCTGTCGCGACCCGATTGGATGCGCTGCGGCGCGCGACGGGACCCGGCGCAGGAGGGCTCCGGGAGGGGGCACGCGGCAGGTAACCTCCTTGCAGGGCGCGGCGCGACCGTGCAGCTTCGAGACGACCGTCATGCCCGGTCCCCCAGCCATGATCTCCGTCACTTCCCTCGCGCTCTCGGTCGCCGGTCGCCAGCTGCTCGACCGTGCCTCGTTCACGGTCGCCGCAGGCGACAAGGTGGCCGTCGTCGGGCGCAACGGCGCCGGGAAGTCGTCGCTGCTGTCGGTGCTCGTCGGCGATCCCTCGCCACAGCTCTCCTACCGCGGGGACGTGCAGGTGCTCGGCACGCTGGGCTACCTCCCACAGGTGCCCGTCTCGGGCGGGCTGGGCACCGACTCGAGCGCGCTGTCCCACGTGCTGTCCGCCCGCGGGCTCGACGCGCTCGACGTGGAGCTCACCACGGCGCGCCTTCTGATGGCCCAGGACCCGAACCCGGAGCGGATCGCGAGGTTCTCGGACGCCGAAGAGCGCTACCGCGTGCTCGGAGGCTACGAGGCGGAGTCCACGCTCGCGCGCATGGCCGAGGGGCTCGGGCTCCGACAGGACCTTCTCTTCGAGGACGTCGACGACCTCTCCGGCGGCCAACGGCGACGGCTAGACCTGATGCGAGTCCTCTACGGCGAACCGGACGTCATGGTGCTCGACGAGCCCACGAACCACCTCGACGCCCCCGCCAAGCGGTGGCTGATGGAGCGGCTCGGGCAGTTCAAGGGCGCGCTCCTGGTCGTGAGCCACGACTTGACGCTGCTCGACCGTGCGATCACGAAAGTCCTCCACCTGCACGCCGGCGCGCTGGCGGAGTTCGCCGGCACCTACACGAGCTTCCGCGCCCAGCTCGCCCAGCGCCTCGACCACGAGGCACGGACCGCGGCGCGCCAGGCTCGCGAGGTGGCTCGCCTGGGCGCCCTCGCGGACTCGATGCGCGCGAGCACCGAGAAGCGGGCCCGCGTCGCGAAGGCGCTCGACAAGCGGGTCGAGCGGCTCCAGCGCACGATGACCCCCGTCGCGAAGAGCGCGAGGAGCGAGCGCTCCACGCGTTTCCGCCTCCCGGACCCGCCGCGTGCCGGGGAGACGCCGCTGGAGGTCACAGGGCTCGCAGTCTCCTACGGCTCGCACCGCGTGCTGCACGGCGTCTCGATGGCGCTCTCGCGCGGTGACCGGGCCGTGGTCATAGGCCGGAACGGTGCGGGAAAGTCGAGCCTGCTGCGTTGCCTCGCCGGCGTGCAGAGGCCAACCCGAGGAACGGTCACGCTCGGCCACCACGTCGCGGTCGGCTACTTCGCGCAGGAGCACGAGCACGTCGACCTCGAGCGCAACGCCTTGGAGAACGTGGGCGACTCGGTGCTCGGGACCGAGGTGGACCGCCGGTCGCTCCTGGGCTCCTTCGGCCTCTCCGGAGAGCTCGCCACGCGGCGTGCAGGCAGCCTCTCGGGCGGCGAGCGCGCGAAGCTCTCTCTGGCGATGCTCGCGGCAGGATGGTCGAACCTTCTCGTCCTCGACGAGCCGACGAACAACCTGGACCCGCAGTCGGTGACCGCGGTCGGCGACATGCTGGGACGTTGGCCAGGGACGCTCGTCGTCGTGAGCCACGACCGGGCGTTCGTCGAGTCGTTGGAGCCGACCCACGCGCTCGCGCTGCCGTCGGAGCGGTTCGATTTCTGGCGCGACGAGGACCTCGACCACGTCGAGCTGCGCTGAAGCCCGCTCACAGGCGGCGCGACACCTCTCCGCTACGTTGCCCGAGCGTGACCGCGATGATGGCCTCGACGGCGCGCCGCGCGTCGGCCGTGACGCGACGGGATGACGGCGTCTGCCGCATCTGCGCGGCCGCTGCCTCCTCCGGCTTCGCGATCTGCACGTCGTGCCGAGACGTCGCGCTCGCGCTCGGACGTCCGCTGGTCCCGGTCACGCCCGTCGCCTTCGTCACGGGCTCGAGCCCTCTGTATCGCGCGCTGCGCCAGTACAAGTCGGGTGAGCCTGAAGTTGCCGCGCGCCAGCAGGCACGCCTCGCCGCGCTGCTCGACGTGTTCATCGCACACCACGTCGGATGCATCGCCCCCGGCGGTCTCGACGTGTGCGTGGTGGTGCCCTCGACGCCGACCGGCAGGCCGCCACCCCATCCGCTTGCCACGCTGGTCAGGAGGGCGAAGTCGGCGCCGACGCTCGCCGATGCGCTCGTCCCGGTCTCTCCGCTCGCCCACCGACGGCCAAGCGCAGGCGCGTACCGAGCGAGCGACGAGGTCTCAGGGAAACGGGTGCTGCTCGTCGACGACGTCTACACGAGCGGTGCCCATCTCCAGTCGGCGGCTGCCGCCCTCGTCGCGGCCGGCACGCGCGCGCTGCACGCCGTCGTCCTCGGACGTTTCGTGCGCAGCGACGTCCCACCACCTCGGTGCGCGCACTGCCAGCGGTAGACCCGGAGCCGAGATCGAAGTCCTCCACGCTCGCTCGCGCGGAACCGGAGAAATCGGTGTCGGCCCCCCGGGGGATGGGGATGGGGAAGGGGGGCCGACACCTCACAGACCGTTACAGAAACCCCCGCCCATGGAGCACAGGGAACCACACGGTCCGCGACTTCAAGGTGCTCGCGACCTGCGAGACGCCGCGCAAGCTCAGCGGGGCGACGAAGAAACCGGCAGGCAATCCACCCAGTGCAACGGTGGTTCGATCACCAGCCACGCTCTCCATGCCACCTCCCCATCTTCACCCGCGAGGCACACCTGAGACACACACATCATAGCACGCTCCAGGCGCGCTCACGGCGCGCTCCCGGCGCGGATTCGAGCCGCTCAGGCCTACCTTGTTCTCATCGGAGCCCCAACGCCGGGCCGGGCCAGCGCAACGGCCAGCGCGACAGCATGCTCCGGATCCCGAGCCCGCCGGATGCCCGGGTCCTCGGCCGCGTTCCGATGACGACGGAGCTCCCAGGTCGCGAGCCCGACCACGGGCCGACCGATCTTCAGGGCGAAGGCGATCTCCGACAGGGTGCCGTACTCGCCGCCCACCGCGACCAGGGCATCGGCGGCCCGGACGACGAGGACGTTGCGTCCTTCGCCGAGCCCGGTCGCCAGCGCGACGCTCAGCCAACGGTTCGCACCCTCACGGTTCTCCCCCGGCAAGAGCCCGACGGTCGTCCCGCCGGCCGCAAGGGCGCCGCGACAGGCCGCTGCCATGACGCCCCCGAGCCCTCCGGTCACCACGAGCGCGCCGGCCTCGGCGAGCCGGCGGCCCACCTCTTCGGCGAGCTGCTCCTCGTCGGGGCCGCAGTCCCCCGACCCGACGACCGCGACCGCGACCGTTCCGCTTCCGTGGTGCTCTCGGGCTGGGGGGCTCACCGTGGCCTCACCCGAGGCTCACCTGGCCTCGGAGGGCGCGATCGCCTCGTCCACGTGGACCCAGCCACGCCCGGGGAACCACCGCCGGACCACGCGGGCGGGAACACCCGCGACGACGCACCGGTCGGGCACCTTCCCGCGTACCACCGCACCAGCTGCCACGACGACGTGGCGCCCGATCTGCGCGCCAGGGAGCACCACGGCGTGGACCCCGAGCCAGCTGCCTGCGCCGACCGAGACGGGCGCCTCGAGCGGCCGCTGCCATCCGATGGGCTCGTCGGGGTCCTCGTACCCGTGGTTCTGGTCGGTGATGTAGACGTACGGACCGGTCTGGACGTCGTCGCCGATGTCGATCGACCAGTGGCCGACGATGTGGCTCCCGCGCCCGATCACGCAACGGTCGCCGATCCGCACCACCGGCGACGTGAGGAGGTCCTGGCCGGGAGCCATCCCCGCGGTGAGCGAGACGTACGGGCCGATCGTCGTGCCCACCCCAATGGCCACGTACCGTTCGTTGTAGACGGTCCCCGATGGGAAGGCGAGGAGGCTCCCTTCCCCGAAGGCCGCGAACCGCCGCGCACGCGCGTCGTCGGGACCGACCGCGGCGGCGAACGGGGCCAATTCCCACGCCCGCCGCAAGCGCTCGACCGCCGCGCGCCGCAGCGCGCCGCGCACACCATTCGTCCAGGGCATCCGCGGGCACGCTATACGCGAAGGTCGCTTCGCGCCGTGAGACCGGTGCTCGGCGGGCTTCCTCGACCTCTCACACCCCGCCGTCGTCCAGCCTACGTGTGCCCACGACGGACCCGGCTCGGGTGCACCATCCTCCCGCCGGGCGTGCACGACGCAGGCCACGGCAGTGGCCGCTTCGTCGACGCACCATCCCCCCACCGGGGCATGCGCTCGCCCACAATGGGGTCCGATGCCTCGCGAACCCTTCCCCGGCGCACTCTGCCAGACTGCCCGGCGCATGACCACCGTGGTGCGGCACGAAGAGGCTCCAGGCGCTCGCGACCCAGATCGGAACCGATCGCTCAGGTCGCGCCGCCGAGCGCTCACCGCCGCGCTCGCGCTCGCCGGTGCCGGGGCTCTTCTGGCAGCGTGCGGCTCCAGCGGCCCTGAGGCTGCCAAGCAAACGAGGCGAGCCACTCACTCCACGTCTCGCCCGGCCACCGTCGCCGCGTCCGGACGCGACTGTCCGCTCAGGGGAACCCCGGCGCCCCACGGCGTGGTCCCCCAACGCTCCGCACTCGCGGTGAAGGTCACAAACTACCCGACAGGTCGCCCTCAGACCGGGATGACAGCCGCCGACATCGTCTTCGAAGAACCTGTCGAAGGGGGCGTCACGCGCTACGTCGCGGTGTTCCAGTGTCACGGCACCTCGACGGTCGGCCCCGTACGTTCGGCTCGCAACATCGACATCGGCATCCTCGGCGAGTTCGGCCACCCGCTCTTCGTGCACGTCGGGGGCATCCAGCCCGTCATCGACAACATCATCTCGTCGCCGCTCAACGACTTCGAGCTCGGCGACTACACATCGATCATCCAGCATCCCCCGGGGAGGGTCGCCCCCTACGACACCTACACCTCGACCACAGCGGTCTGGCAGATGCGCTCGACAGCGAACCAGGCACCCCAGCCGGTCTTCTCCTACTCGTCGAAGGTGCCCGCCGGGACGCCCGTCAAGTCGGTCTCGATCCCGTTCTCCAGCTACTCGCCGGTCGTCTGGAGGTACGACGCCAAGACGCACGAGTTCCTCCGCTTCTACGGCACGTCCCCGGACGTCCTCTCGAACGGCGTCCAGAACAGCGCCTCCAACGTGATCGTCCAGTTCATCGACGTGTACTACGGCCCGTGGGTCGAGAACGCCCAAGGGGCGCTCGAGGTCCAGGCGAACCTGTACACACACGCGAGCGGCAAGGCGATCGTCTTTCGCAACGGGGTCGCGATCCCGGGGAGATGGTCACGCACAACGCTCGGCCAGCCGACGAGCTTCACGACCAGCTCCGGCCAGCCGATCAGGCTGCAGCCCGGCGTCACCTGGGTCGAGCTCGTGCCGTCGACGGTGACCGTCACGACGACACCCCCCGTGTCCACGTCGCCGTAGACCCGGCACCCTGGGCCGGTCAGCAGCGCACGGTCACTCGAGGGTGATCGGCAGGTCGTCTGCCTCGGCCCCGGCACCGGCCGTCGCTGTCTCGATCTGCCCCCTCGGCGTGAGCTGCTGGCGCACCCGGTCGTCGATCTCTGCCATGAGTTGGGGGTTCTCCCGCAGGAACGTCTTCACGTTCTCTCGACCCTGACCGAGCTGCTCTCCTTCGTAGGTGAACCACGCGCCGGACTTCCTCACGAGCCCGAGGTCCACCGCGACGTCCAGGAGCGACCCCTCACGGCTGATCCCGCTGCCGAACATGATGTCGAACTCCGCCTGCTTGAACGGGGCGGAGCAGTTCGAGACCACGACGTCGTTCGCGACGAAGGTGTGGTCCTCTGCGACCTCGATGTCGTAGACCCTCTTCTGCTCGGCAGGCCGAACTGCCGTGATCCGGTCGTACCAGACCTCCTCGCCGAGCACCTCGTGCAGGAACGGGCTCTCCAAGGCTCTGGCGAGCGCCTCCACGCGGTCGCGCCGCAGCCGGCCGTGGCCGAGCACCCCGCGCATTCCCCTCTTCGGGTCTCCTGCGTCGCTGCCGATCAACCGTGCTGCCAGGGCCGCGGTCACCCCCCTCCCTTTGAGATACGCGAGCACCGGCTCGATCTGTGAGCGCGAGAGGTACCCGCGGCTCGAACCGCCTCGAGACCGCGAGGTCCGCGTGGCGATCGACTCGGCGAGCCTGGCCCCTTTCGGACCCCGCAGCGGGAGCGCCTGCGCGAAGCCGACCACCTCCTCGATGCCTTCGATCCGCACCTCGTGCACCCCAACCTCGCCGTCTGCCGAACGGTCCTCGGTGACGCTCGCCCTCCTCGGGCTCAAGACGTCATGGCGAACCGAGCTTCCGATCCCGAAACGCAAGAGCAGCCAATGCACCTGATGTGCGAGCTGCTCCGAGGTCGTCGTGAACCCGCATCGAACCCCCCCGCCGGTCCGCTCGAGGGTGACATCGCCGCACGACTCCCAGATCCCCGCGAGCAGGTTGGCGACGACCTCGGCGGACACCTCGGGGTCGAAGAAGGCCGCCGGGATCGGGGGCACGTCGGCCACGCCCCCGTCGCCGATCAGGGAGCCGAGCATCCGCGCCTGCCCGGGCGCGACCGGCGCTTCGGCACCGAACCCGAACGCTCTTCTCGGGCGAGCCAGGCGATCCCCGACCATGAGCTCGCCGGCCTGCCGCCACCCGCGATCGGTCAGCACCTCATGGTCGCGGGTCACCCAGAGCACCGTCCCGTCGCGCAAGGCGAGCCCGATGACCTCGCGTTCTCCTTGCTCCAGGCGAGCCACGATCGGGCGGACGCGAAGCCTGCCGAGCTTGTCGGCTGCGACGACGCAGGCTCCCTCTCCTCGCTCGACGATGTCTTCGATACGATGCAGCCTTCCCGTCGACGGATCGAACACCTCGGTGCCTTCGGCGACGCACTTGTTCTTCACGACCTTCACGCGGGTCCGGTTCCCGATGACGTCGGCGCCGTCCTTGATCGACTCCGTGCGGCGGATGTCCAGCCGCACGGACGCGTAGAACTTGAGCGCGCGGCCACCCGGGGTGACCTCCGGCGAGTTGTGGACCACCACGCCGTCGACGAGGTAGGTGTGAGCGCCTTCCACCTCGATGTCGAACCGGTGCATCGACCTCTTCGGACGCTTCACCTCGATGTCGAGCACAGGCAGCGCCTCGAGCTCGTAGCGCACCGGGACGAAGTGCGGCTCGACCTCGAATCGCCCCCGGTACGCGGGGAGGAGCGTGCGGTCCACGCTCGGGTGGACGTACGGGGCGACGAGCGCGTGCAGCTTGACCGTGTCGGCGTTCGAGAACCACAAGAACGCCTTCCCCGCACGGGGATCCGTGAGCAGCGACGCACAGATACCCCAGACGTCGCGAAGGTAGGCGACGAGCCGCTCGCGCGTCGCAGGCTCCATCGCCTCGACACGGATCGTCGCACACCCTGTGCCGCCCTGCGCCGGCTCCCGGGGATCCTTCGGCGGGGCCGTGGAGCTGACGTCATCGGCGTTCCACAGCGCAAGCGAGAGCGGGGTGAGGTGCTTCAGGAAGTCCTCGTCGAAGACCTTCTTTCCGTCAACCCAGACCGTCCGGTGGAGCTCCGCCAGCTCGGGGAGGGGCTCGAAGTCGTAGGTGACCGCGCCGTCCCGCTCGCGCACGCGACGGCTCGATCCGACGTTCGCGAAGAGCGACGCCTTCCAGTCCGCGTACGCAGCGTCCGCCTCGCGGTGGCTGAACCGCAGCCGGGCGCCACGGCCGCCGCACTCCGATAGCGTCCCCTCGCCCAGCAGCATCCCTCGCAGCGCCTCCCATTGGAAGCTCGACAGGCGGTGCTGCACCGCCTGCAGCACCCGGTCGCCGACGGACAGGGATCCCGCCTCCTTCCACCCCGCCGGCGTGCGGACGAGGTGGCCTCGCGTCGTGGCGAACCGCGCGCGGCCGCTGCCGGAAGGCGTAGCCACCGTGAACTGCAGGAACTCGTCGGTCCTGCCGTTGTCGAACCAGTTCACGACGGGCTTCGCCACGACCTCGCCGGCGCCGGGATCGTACGAGAGCACCTCGACCGGCATCCTCCGGCGCACGATCTTCCCGATCTTCTCGGTCGAGCCGTCCGCGAGGACCACTCGCGTCCCGTAGGAGAAGCAGCCGTAGAGGACGCCGATCTTCTCACGCAACTGGTTGATGAAGATGGCGATCGTGTTGGACTTGTTCAACGTGCCGGCGAGCTTCCGGAGCGCCTGGGACATGAGCCGCGCCTGGAGGCCGACGTGGCTGTCGCCCATCTCACCTTCGATCTCGGCACGCGGGGTGAGCGCGGCGACCGAGTCGATGACGATGACGTCGATGGCGCCGGATCGGATGAGCATGTCGGCGATCTCGAGCGCCTGCTCGCCGGTGTCCGGCTGGGACACGAGCAGGTCGTCGACGTTCACCCCGATGGCCCGTGCGTACGTGGGGTCCATCGCGTGCTCGGCATCGATGTACGCGCAGATCCCGCCGTTGCGCTGCGCCTCCGCGACGACGTGCATCGCCAAGGTGCTCTTGCCGCTCGACTCGGGTCCGAAGAGCTCCACGATCCTCCCGCGTGGAAGACCCCCGATGCCGAGGGCGAGGTCGAGGGAGAGCGCGCCGGTCGGGATGGCCTCGATACCCATGTCGACGTGCTCCCCCATGCGCATGACCGAGCCCTTGCCGAACTGCTTCTCGATCTGGCTGAGCGCCGCGGCCAGCGCCTTGTCACGATCCTCGGCTGCCATCGCTCTCGTCTCCTTCCCCATGGTCTCTCCTCGTACCGAATGGTCCTCGCCCATGACGCTCCTGGCGCCCGACCTGCGACCGTAGGCGCCGGGTGTGACGCGTACGGCACACCCTAGTAGCGAACGCGTGTTCGATCAGGGATGCGGGAACGGCTCCCGGTCACCACGGAACGGCCACGGTGGCGAGCCTCGTGTACCGGGCGCCGGCGGGGTCGAGCTCGGAGCGGACGAGGTCGGCGGCCAGGACCCGCCAGCTCGCCTCGATCGGCGCACCCGCGAGGGCCGCGGGGATCGTTCGGCGGCCCCGCGCCCGGGCGAGCGTGAGATGCCCCTCGAAGGGCGCGTCCAGCCCCGCCCCGGGCAGGAGCGTGCCCAGCGAGCGGCGCACCGAGCCGGCGAGATCGTCGAGCCCTGCGACCGGGACCCACAGGACGGACCGGCCAACACGCCGGCTCGACGGTCCGAGGTGCGCCTCGGGCGGAGCCGCCGCGCGGGCCATGGCCGCGCCCAGCGCGGCTTGGACGTCGTCGAGGCGCGAGAGGGCGACGTCCCCGAGGAACGCGACCGTCACGTGCAGCTGCTCCGGCGGGACCCAACGCACCGCCTCGAGCGCGGGCCGCTCGAGGTCCGACAGGACGGCCGCCACCTCCGGCGGCGGCCAGATGCCGACGAAAAGACGCGCGGTCGGCTCGGCGGCTCCGGGACGCTCCCGGTCCCCTTCGACTTCTCCTACGCTCACGCGCGCAACCGCCTCAGCCTTGAGGCCGCGGGGGTGCCGGAGAACCTGGCGCCCCGAGCACGACCACGGGCGTGCCCGCCGCCCCCGTCGCCGTCGCCGTCGCCGTCGAGCCCGCTCTGACCGTCATCTCCACGCGCAGGCCGACCGCACGTGCCACGCGATCGACGAACGCGACGGTGAGCGAGGCGTCCCCCTCCTCGGCGCGGACGACCGCGTCCTCGTCGACCCCCATGCTCGCTGCCAGCTCGGCCACGCCGAGCCCCGCCGCGCAGCGAAGGGCGCGCACGAGCTCCCCGAGGCTCGCCGCGAGCCCGGCCTCTGCATAGGCCGCCGCGTACGCCCCGGCGTCATCAGGGGGAAACCGCCGCCTCAGGTCGCTCAGCTTCGCCATCATCACCTGCTCCGCTCCATCGCGCGCTCGGACGTCTTTGCGCGCGCGAACGCCCGCTGCGCGCGATCGACCTCCGCGCGCTCGCGGTCCCGCTGCTTGCGGAACGTGGTGAGCATCGTCACCTCCCTGCCCTCGCCGAACGCGTACGTGATCCGCCTCGAGACACCCTCGCACGAGAACCGCAGCTCGTGCAGACCGGCGCCGATCGCCCGGCTGTGGGGAAGCCCGAGGGCGGGCCCTGTCGAGGCCAGCCGGTCGAGCGCGCGATCCGCGAACGCCCGCTCGCGCGTTCCGAGCCGCACGTACCACCTGGCCACCTCGTCGGAGAGCTCGATGTCCCAGCCCGGTGCCGCGGGTGGCGCGGCCGCGCCTCCCGCCCGAGCCCCCGTCGCCTGGGCACCGTTCGCCGCCCCAACCTCCTCGGCCTGCGCCATGTGCCGAAAGGTCGGACGTGTGTCGTCCTGCGCGCCCTCGGGAGCTCCTCCGGCTGCTCAGCCCAGCGTGGGCGCCTCGAAACCGTGCTCGGGTGTGAGGAGCGTCCGCCGCAGCAGATCGAGCGCGGAGATGGCGGAGTACTGCCGCACCCGTCGGCGGTCCCCGGGCAGCCGGAGCTCCCGGCTCGGGGTCGCGCCGCTCGGGAGCGCCAGCGCAACGAAGACGGTCCCCGGCGAGAGCCCCTCTTGAGGGTCGGGACCCGCGACACCGGTGATGCCGAGACCGATCGCCGCAGCGAGCACCCGGCGCGCACCCCGTGCCATGGCGATGGCGGCCTCCTCGGAGACGACGGGCCCCTCAGGCACGCCGAGCACGGAGAACTTGACCGCGGCGTCGTACGCGACGACCCCTCCCCGGAACCACGCGCTCGCGCCGGGAACGTCCACCAGCCGAGCCGCGACGAGCCCACCGGTGAGCGATTCGGCCACGCCGAGCGTCAGCGAGCGCTCGACGACCAGCGCGGCGACCGCCTGCTCCATCGACACGTCGTCGACGCCGAACACGACGTCGCCGAGCGTCGCTTCGAGCGCCGCTCGGACCTCCTTCTCCTCGGCATCCAGGAGCGCGCGGGCGGCCTCGGCGTCACCCGCGCGCGCCGTGAGGCGCACCTTGAGACCCTCGATCCCGCTTGCGAGGAACGCGATCGTCACCGTGCCCGCGCCCTTCGACGCGGGCCGACGCCTTGCTCCCTGGGTGCCCCCGCCTGTCCCCGGCGCAGCCACCTGCGACGCGCGCGCGTCGAGCGCGTCGATCCTCCCCTGCAGCGCCTCCGAGAGCGCCGACTCGCTCGTGCCCCACGTACGTAGGACCCGGCTCACGATCGCGCCGCTCTCCCCCGCCTCGCTCATCCGCCGCCGGAGGTCGGGCAGCACCGCTCGCTCGAACATCTCGGCCATCTCGTGGGGCACCCCGGGGACCGCGTAGACGACCTTGCCGCCGACCGGGCAGATCAGCCCCGGCGCGGTCCCGCGCGTCTGGTCGATGACGGTGGCGCCCTCCGGGACGTCGGCCTGACGGAGGTTGTTGTGTGGCATCACGCGACCACGTGCCAAGAAGAAGCCCTCGATGCGGCGCGCGATCTCCTCGTGGCGCACGAGCCGGACGTTCATCAGCTCGGCGATCGCCTCGCGGGTGATGTCGTCCTGGGTCGGGCCGAGCCCGCCGCAGACGATCACCCCGTCGCTGCGGGCGAGCGCGGTCCGCAGCGCTGTCACGATGCGCGCCCGGTTATCGCCGACCACCTGATGGAAGTGCGAGTCGACCCCGGCCGCAGCCAGCTGCTCGCCCAGCCACTGCCCGTTCGTGTCCGCGATCTGCCCGAGGAGCAGCTCCGTGCCGATCGCGACGATCTCGACCCTCATGGCGCCGGCTGCGCGGCGGCGGTTGCGCGACGCCCGTCCCAGAGGTACTGGGCACCGCTCGCGAGCGTGAGCGCGGTCGCGCCCCAGATCACGACGAGCTGGAGCGTGCGTTGCGGAGCGAGCGGCGGGACGAGGTAGGTGGCGATCGCGAGCTCCTGGACGATCGTCTTCACCTTGGCGAGGCGCCGCGCGGGGACCGAGACGCCGCGCCTCCCCGCCCAGGAACGGTAGGCGCTCATGCCCAGCTCCCGGGCAGTGACGAGCCCGACCGGGATCCACGGCATCCGGCCTTGCGCGGCGAGCACGAAGAACGCGCCGAG
>JAJYMD010000175.1 GCA_021787255.1 Actinomycetes bacterium
TGGGGATCTGCGAACGGACCGACGCCGAGGCCGTGGCCGCTGCCGGGCGGCAGGGGCTGATGGACTCGGGCCTCGAAGGCAGGGTCTTCCAGCTTCACGCCGACCTGGAGGGGCTCGTCGTCGGAGCGCGCGCCGAGCTGCCCTCGCGTGGCGAGAGGCCAAGGGCCCCGGCTTAGACTCGTGCGGTGAGCCGGAAGTTCCTCGTCCGTACCTTCGGGTGCCAGATGAACGAGCACGACTCCGAGCGGCTCGCGGGGCTCCTCGTCGCCGAGGGCATGGAGCCCGCCGAAGGGATCGAAGACGCTGATCTCGTCGTCTTCAACACCTGCTGCATCCGCGAGCACGCGGACAACAGGCTCTACGGCCAGCTCGGCCAGCTCAAGACGCTGCGCCGGCGGCGGCCGGACCTGCAGATCGCGGTCGGCGGCTGCCTCGCCCAGAAGGACCGCGACCTCGTCTTGGAGAGGGCGCCCCATGTCGACGTCGTCTTCGGGACCCACAACCTCGCCCACGCGCCCGAGCTCCTGCGGCGCTCGGCGAAAGAGGGCCCCGTGGTCGAGGTGCTGGACGCTCCGGACCCTTCCCTCGTCGACCACGCGCCCGCGCTCTCGGCGGTGCGCGAGCTGCCGTACGCGGCGTGGGTCACGATCCAGACCGGCTGCGACAACTCGTGCGCCTTCTGCATCGTGCCCGCGGTGCGCGGGCCCGAGGTGAGCCGCCCCGTCGCCGAGGTCGTCGAGGAGGTTCGCACGCTCGCGCGCCGCGGCGTCGTGGAGGTCACCCTGCTCGGCCAGAACGTGAACTCCTACGGGCGGGACCTCACGCGACGACGGCCGCTCTTCGCCGAGCTGCTCCGGCAGGTGGGCGCGGTGCAGGGGGTGCGCAGGGTGCGCTTCACGAGCCCTCACCCAAAGGACCTCCGCCCCGAGACGATCGCCGCGATGGCCGAGGTCGACGCGGTCTGTGAGCAGCTCCACCTCCCACTTCAGTCCGGAAGCGACAGGGTCCTCGCCGCGATGCGGCGGGGCTACACGGCCTCGCGCTACCTCTCCCGGCTCGCCGCGGCCCGCGCCGCGGTGGAGGACCTGGCGGTCTCGACCGACCTCATCGTCGGGTTCCCTGGCGAGACCGAGGACGATTTCGCCGACACGCTCTCGGTGGTCGCCGAGGCGGAGTTCGACACCGCGTACACGTTCATCTTCTCGCCGAGGCCCGGGACCCGGGCTGCAGCGATGCACGACGCCTTCGTGGCTCCCGATGTCGTCGCTGACCGTTTCGAGCGGCTGCGCAGGGTCGTCGAGCGCTCGGCGCTCCGGCGCAACCAGGCGCGCGTCGGCCGGACCGAGGAGGTGCTCGTGGAGGGCCCGAGCCGCCGCGACCCTGCCATGCTGTCGGGCCGCACCCGCCAGGGGAAGCTGGTGCACTTCGCGGCGCGGGAGGGCTGCGTACCCGCGCCCGGCGCGTTCTGCGAGGTGGAGGTGACGGGCGCGGCGCCGCACCACCTCGTCGGGACCCTCCTGCGGCTGACGGTCGCGCCCGCCCACCGCAGGCGCATCCCGGTCAGCGTCGGGTGACGCGCTGCGTCGTCGCGCTGGTCGGGACCACCGCGTCGGGCAAGTCCTCGGTCGCCATGGAGGTGGCGCGCCGCCTCGGCGACGTCGAGCTGGTGTGCGTCGACTCCATGACCGTCTACCGAGGCATGGACATCGGCACGGGAAAGCCGTCCGGCTGCGATCGCGCAGCGGTGCCTCACCACCTGCTCGACCTCGTGGACCCGACAGCGGAGTTCACCGTCCGCGAGTTCCAGGCCAGCGCGTTGGCGGCGCTGGAGGACATCGCGCGCAGGGGCCGGCGCGCGCTCCTCGTCGGTGGCACGGGCCTGTACCTGCGGGCGGTGGTCGACCGCCTCGAGGTCCCGGGGCGCTACCCCGAGGTGGCCGCCGCGCTCGAGCGCGAGGCCGACCTGCCCGGAGGCGTGCGGGCGCTCCACGCGCGTCTCGCGGCGCTCGACCCGGTCGCCGCCTCGCGCACCACCGATTCGAACCGTCGCCGTGTGGTGCGTGCGCTCGAGGTCACCCTGGGCTCAGGCCGGCCCTTCTCCTCGTACGGTCCTGGACTGACCACGTACCCGGCGACCGATGTCACGATCCTGGGTCTCCCGTTCCTGCCGGAGGTGGTCGACCGCAGGATCGAGGAGCGCTTCGCCCGTTTCCTGGACGAGGGGCTCGTAGAGGAGGTCCGACGGCTCGCGGCCCGCCCCGGAGGACTTTCGCGCACGGCGCGCCAGGCGCTCGGCTACAAGGAGCTGCTCGCCCACGTGGAGGAGGGCGCGCCCCTGGAAGCGTGCCTCGAGGAGGCCCTCCGGCGCACGCGCGCGTTCGCTCGCAGGCAGTGGTCCTGGTTCCGGCGCGACCCGCGCATTCGCTGGCTCGAAGCGGACGAGGACCCGGTTGCGACGCTCGCCGCGACGCTCGAGTCCTGCGCGACGCCCCGGGCGGACCGGCTCGCCGAGGCTGTCGGGCGCGCCGACGAGCGTGCGCGGCTGCGAGACTGGTCGCGATGACCCGTGTCGCAGGATCCCCGCCGCTCCCCGGTGCAGACGCGCCGGATCGGCGGGGCGCCCTTCCGATGGTGAAGCTGTCGACGGTGAAGCTGTCGATGGTGAAGCTGGAAGCCGCTGGCAACGACTTTCTCGTGGTCCTCGAGCCGACCGGTGCCGACGACGGTGCAGACGGCCGCGCCGTGCCCGCGGGCTTGACGCCGGCCCAGGTGCGCGCGCTGTGTGACCGCCGACGTGGCGTGGGGGCCGACGGGCTGATCCTCGGGCGTCCGGGGGGACCGGGCGCGGACCTCGAGATGGTGCTCTACAACGCCGACGGGACCTCGGCGGAGATGAGCGGCAACGGCATCCGCTGCCTCGTTCACGCCGCCGTCGTCGCAGGCGTCGCGCCGGCTCGCCTCACGCGCGTCAGCACCGCCGCAGGCCTTCGCACCGTGTCCTACGAGGCCGCGACCGACGGAACCGCCTGGGCGCGCGTGGACATGGGACCGGTGCGGCTCGGCTCTGAGGTGGCGAGCCCGCTGCCCGGCACGAGAGCGAGGCTCGCTGACGTGGGCAACCCTCACCTCGTCGTCATCGGGGACGTGCAGCTCGACGAAGTCGACCTCGGTTCGCTCGGCGTCGCCGCGACGCAGGTCGTGGGCAGCCAGGTGAACCTGGAGATCGTCCGTCCCGGACGTCACGGAGCCGACCTCGAGCTGCGGGTCTTTGAGCGCGGGGTCGGCGAGACCCTGGCTTGCGGCACCGGCAGCTGCGCGGCGGCGGCCGTGGGGCGCGCCTTTCGCATGGTCGGGGACGTGGTCACGGTCGACAACCCCGGCGGGCGCCTCGAGGTCCGTCTCGGCGAGGAGGTCGAGCTGGGCGGTCCAGTGCGCAAGATCGCCGACGTGGAGGTCGACGCGCACCTGCTCGAGGTCGGCGGGCTCCGTGACGAGGCAGGATGACGACGCAGTTCCCGCGCACGCTCATCACGCGAGAGTTCCGCGAGCGCATCGTGCTCGTGGGGGTCGCGCTGGCGGGCACCGATCCCGAGGAGGTGGAGGTCAACCTCGAAGAGCTGGCGCAGCTCGTCGACACCGCCGGCGCCGACGTCGTCGCGCGGACGATCCAGCGGCGGACGCGTCCGGACGCTGCCACGTTCGTCGGACGGGGCAAAGCCCGCGAGCTCGCAGAGCTCGCCGAGCAGGTCGACGCGGACACCGTCGTGTTCGACGACGAGCTGTCGCCCGCCCAGCAGCGCAACCTGGAAAGGCTGCTCGGCCGCACCGCGATCGACCGAACGGCGGTGATCCTCGACATCTTCGCCCAGAACGCGCGGAGCCCCGAAGGGAAGGCGCAGGTCGAGCTCGCCCTGCTGCGTTACCGGCTGCCGAGGCTGCGCGGGCGCGGGCACGAGCTCAGCCAGCAGGCCGGCGGCATCGGGACGCGCGGCCCCGGCGAGACCCAGCTCGAGGTGGATCGCCGACGGCTGGTCCGGCGCATGCAACGGCTCGAAGCGGACCTGCGCGAGGTGGACAGGACCCGCCGGCTGCAGCGTCGCGCGCGAAGCCGTGGCCGTCTGCGCGAGGTGGGGCTCGTCGGCTACACGAACGCCGGAAAGTCGACCCTGCTGAACCGGCTGACCGACGCCGGCGTGCCGGCCGCCGACAGGCTCTTCGTCACCCTGGACCCCCGGACGCGCCAGCTCTCGCTGCCAGGAGGCGAGACCGTGCTCGTGACCGACACCGTCGGCTTCGTCCGGAAGCTTCCCCACGAGCTCGTCGAGGCGTTCCGCTCCACGCTCGACTCGGTCCGGTACGCGGATCTCCTCGTGCACGTGGTGGATGGGGCCGCGGCCGACCCCGAGGCGCAGGTCGCGGCGGTCCGCGCGGTGCTCGAGGAGATCGGGGCGAGCGAGGTGCCGGAGCTGCTCGTGGTGAACAAGGCGGACCGCAGTCCCAAGGCCGCGCTGCTCGCCGCCGAGACCGGGGGTGCCGTGTGCATCTCGGCGGTCACGGGGGAGGGGATCGGGGAGCTGCTGCGTGCGATCGGGGACCGCCTGCGGCTTGCCGACAGGGTGGTCGAGCTGGCCATCCCCTGGGCGCGCGGGGACGTGCTCGCCGCAGTCCACCGCGAAGGGGAGGTGGTCGAGCAGGAGGACGGCGCGGAGGGGGCGCACGTGCATGTCGTGCTGGACGAGGCGGGGCGAGCACGCTTCGCCGAGTTCGTCGTGTGCGGGTCGTGAGCGTGCCGGTCGAAGCGCGTGGCCACGGGGCCGGCGGCTTCCGTCCGCCTCCCTACCCCTACGAGCGCCTCTCGAGGCTGCACGCGCTGGCCGACGCGCTGCCCGGAGGGATCGTGGACTGCTCGATCGGGACGCCCTGCGACCCTCCTCCCCCCGAGGCGGTCCGGGCCCTCGCGTCCTCCGGAGCCGAGCGCGGGTACCCGTCCTCGGCGGGAAGCGCCGCGTTCCGTCAGGCCGCCGTGGAGTACGTTGGCCGCACCTTCGGGGTGGACGTCGAGGTGTCCGAGCTCGCTGCGTGCGTGGGCACGAAGGAGATGGTGGTCTCGACGCCCCAGTACTTGCGCCTGCGCGACCCGTCGCGCGACACGGTGCTGTACCCGTCCGTGTCGTACCCCTCGTACGCGATGGGAGCGCAGCTCGCTGGTTGCCGGGCCGTGCCGGTGCCTTTGGCCCGCACCGGCGGAGGTGGCCTCGACCTGGACGCAGTGGACCCCTCGGATATCCAGCGGGCGCTCCTTTTGTGGGTGAACTCCCCCGGCAACCCGTCGGGCGAGCTGACGGACCTCGGCGCCGCAGCCGCATGGGGCCGGCGCCACGGCGTGCCGGTGTTCTCCGACGAGTGCTACGTGGAGTACACCTGGGAGGGACGGCCGCGCACGATCCTCGAGACGGGGGCCGAGGGAGTGGTCGCAGTGCACTCGGTGTCCAAGCGCTCGAACCTCGCCGGGATCCGGGCGGGGTTCTTCGCGGGGGACGGCGGGCTCGTGGGCTACCTGCGCGAAGTGCGCCAGCACGCCGGCCTCATGGTGCCCGGCCCCGTGCAGGCCGCAGCGGCGGCCGCGTGGTGCGACGACGGGCACGTGGACGCGCAGCGGGCGCGCTATCGGGAGCGGCTCGAGCTCCTGGCGCGCGCGCTGACCGACGCGGGCTGCCCGACTCGCTTGCCCGAAGGGAGCTTCTACCTCTGGCCCGCGGTGCCGGCGCGCTGGGCGGACGGCTGGGCGCTGGCCGAGGAGCTCGCGAGAGTGGCTGGACTGCTCGTCAGCCCTGGCGACCTGTACGGCCCTGAGGGCGCAGGCCACGTGCGCGTCGCGGTGGTCCAGCCCACCGAGCGGCTCGCGCTCGTCGCCAAGCGGCTCGCCCGGTCCGCGCGGGCCTAGCTCTGGCCGAGGTCGAGCGAGGGTCTCGCCCAGGCCTCGGCGAGCCCCGCCGGGAGTCTCGGGGCCGAATCGGGCGACCGCGGGGCCCCGCCGGGCGTCGCGGTGCCCAGGTGGGCCCCGCCGGGCGTCGCGGTGCCCAGGTGGGCCCCGCCGGGCGTCGCGGTGCCCAGGTGGGCCCCGCCGGGCGGTGGCGCGGGCTCGTGCGCTTCACCCACGACGACCAGTTGCAATCAGCTACACCCTCGCGGTAGCATAATTGCAGAACAGCTGTAGCTCGGTCGGTGCCGGCCGCTCCGGCCGACCCGAGGTAGATCTGGGGAAACGGGGATGGGAGTCTGGGACACAGGGCAGCGCGGCGCGCCCGGCGCGTCACGCTGGGCCCGGTCACCTGCCTGCGGTCGACCGGGTGGCCGATCCTCTCGGCCGCTCGTCACGGCCGCCGCGCTTCGCAGCGCGATCGCCGGCCACGGTGATCTCCAAGGTCTCCGCCGACTCGCTCGCCCAGTACCTCTGAGGTCCCCTTGGACCCCATGGGACAAAGCCGCCGAGAAGGCCGGCCGCAAAGAAGGCCAGCCGCCAGCAAAGGAGGTCCGAAGATGACCACCGGCGCACCCGCGTTCGACCGGCCGCTGCCCGCCAAGCCGGCTCCCGTCCCCCGGACCCCCGCCAAGCCGGCTCCCGCCCCCCGGGACGAGCAAGAGCCGGTGCTGCACTTCGTCGAGCCGCTGCTGGGGCTCCCGAACTCGCGTCGCTACGCGCTCCGTCCGCTGCCAGAGGGGTACGCGCCCTTCGCGAGCATCGTGTCGCTCGACGAGGAGGACCTGCGCTTCGTCGTCGTGCCGCCGAAACTGCTCTTCCCCGATTACGAGATCGAGATCCCGCCCGAGGAGCTCGCAGAGCTCGGTCTGGGCGGGGGCACCGAGGCCGAGCCCGCGGCCGGCGCCGACCTGGAGGCGCCACGCGCGCCGGAGGTGTGGCCGGACTTCGCGAGAGCACTCGGCGCGACCGGCACGGCAAGGCTCGATCCAACGGACGCGATCGTCCTCGTCATCGTCTCGACCAACGACGTGCCGACGCCGGTCGCGAACCTCCTGGCCCCGATCGTGGTGAACCCGCGCAGCGGTGCCGCCGCCCAGGTCGTGCTCGAGGAGAGCGGCTACGGGCTGCGCGTGCCCGTGGACGCAGGCAGCGCACGGCGCTTCACCGGCAGCGATGCTTCCCGCGTCCCACGGGTGCCGGCGAGGCCGCACTCGTAGCGAAGAGAGAAGAGAAAGGACGGGGCATGCTCGTACTGAACCGGCGTCCAGGTGAGTCGATCATCATCGAGCACGGCATCGACCTGAGCCTGCTCTCCACCGAAGGCCACAAGGTGTGGCTCGGCGTCACCGTTCCGGGGATTACCTCGTCTGTCCGACTTTCACCGGCCGCCGCGTCCGCGAGCGACGTGCGCCTCGAGATCGCGGCGCCCCTGACGGTGCGTGTGGAAGAGGAGCGGGCGTACGTCGAGGTCGCGCCGCTTGGGCATCCCTCGCACGACTGCCGGACGACCTTTGCCCTCCACCGCAAGGTCGGCCAGTCGATCGACTTCGGAGCCGAGCTCTCGGTGAGGGTGTCGTCGCTCGCGAGAGGCAACCCGTCGCTCGCCTTGGAGGGGCCCACGATCGGCACGGGCCTCGTCGTCACCGTCATCCGCCAGGTGGGCAGCTACGTGCGCATCGGCATCGACGCGCCGGGTCGGCGCGTCTACCGCAAGGAGATCTGGGACCAAGTGGTCGAGGAGAACCGGGCCGCGGCTGCCGGCGATCTCGCGGCGCTTCGGCTGGCCACGTCGAGCGCATGACGTCACGCCGGGCCCTCGCCTCGGCGGGAGCTCGGCGCGAGCGGGTCTTCGTGTGCTCGCGGGTCTTCGTGTGCTCTCGGGTCTCCGTGTGCTCGGGCTTCCCCGGGGTCTCGCAGCAAGCTGGGGTCCGAGATCCGTGCGCGCGCCTGTTCGACGGCTCTGCGGATCTCCGCCCTGCGGGCGTCGTTCGAGTACTTGTCGTAGATGCGCTCGATCACGGCCACGCCTGCCCAGCAGACCAGGAGCGCCACCGCGAAGCGCACGACGGCGGCCGTCGCACCGAGCCCTCCGGTGCCGAAGGAGTAGAGCATTGGCAGCGACACGACGATCGCTGCCGCCAGCACCAGCTCCGGTCGCCGCACCCCCATCGATCGACCCCCGCCGCCTCAGATCCGGGCCACCGACGCGGAGACGAGGCGCGCCCAGCGCGCGGGAGTCGCCTCGTCTCTGTCGAAGCGGGCGACCGGCACACCGAGCTCGATCAGCTCGCACGGCGTCGTCGTCGACTCGGCGTCGACGACCACGAGCGCGTCCGCCCCCCCGATCGCGTCGAGGAAGCGCCGGAGGTCGGAAGTCTTCACGGTGGCCGGCACGATCGCCCAGGCGCAGGAAGGTCGGAGCGCGACGAGGACGTCCTTGGTCCATGCCTGATCAGATCCGATCGGGGCGGCAGCGACGGCTGCCAGCGCGCAGTGCGCTCGGCGCCAGCCGACCGCGAGGGCGGCGGCCTTGCTCGGGGTGCGCGCCCTGTGCCCGAGCGTCGCCCAGCAGCCGGCCGACGTCGTGGAGAGCGCAGCGATCTCGTCGACCGGGCACCCGACGGCGTCGCACAGCGACGTGGCGACCGCGCGGAGCACCGGGCCATGGCCGACCAGCGCGACGAGACCGCCCGGCCCCTTGGGCAGGGGCGGCGGGGCCGGCAGCGTCGCGAAGATCGTCTCCAGGATCGGCCTCGAGCCGCTCCCGTCAGCGACGACCTCGGACAGCAACTGGGCAGCGAGGGCCGCAGGGAATCCGGCCTGGCGCAGCACTGCGGCCGCGATCGTCCGCGCGTCGGGTACCGGCTCGGGGCGTCGAGGCGGCACACCGACCCCGTCCGCCGCGTCGTGCCGGAAGAGGCCGTTCGGGCCGCTCGGGACGTCGTGCGCGCGAGCGGGTCCCATCGGGGTGGCTCTCATCGGAGCGGTTCTGGTCGTGGGACCGGGCGCGACCACCGACGCCGGGCCGTCGCGCCGTGGCGCAGGAGAGACCGGGTCGAGCGTCGGCAGCGCGGAGGTCGAGGGCTCATCTCCGAGCGAGCTCACCACCGTCTTGAGCACCTCCGCGAAGGGCCGGCGATCGGTGGTGCCTTGACCGAGCGGATCCCCCTCGCGACCATCTGCGTTCGGGCCGGAGCTGCTGGCCGGAGGGGAGAAGATCCCCGGCGCCGGCGCTTTCTCGTCGCCGGGGAGCCCGTGCAGCTCGAGCTCGTCGTCGTCGCTCGAGCACAACAGTGCGGCGATCGGGTCCGGTCCTGGGGGGTCGATCTCCACGACATGGACCTCCTTGGCGAAGAACCCGGCGATGCCACCTCGACGTTCGATCCGGTGCGACTTGAACGGCACGATCCCGTGCTCCCGCTCGATCTGGAGCAACACGTCTTCGAGCTTCGATCCGACGTAGACGTTGGGCTTCTCATGCAGCTGCTGGAACGCCACCGTTGATCACCCCGATCCTCTGCAAATGGACATTCCCCGAGATCTCGTTCAGGCTCATGACGCTGAGCGACGGGACGACGGAGCAAAGGAGCCGCCGTAGCGCAGGCCTGAGCTGAGGAGCGACGACGAGCACGGGATCGTGCCCGGCTCTTCGAGCCTGCTCGGCTACCGTCCGGACCTCGCTCGAGAGACGCTCCAAGACGGAGGGTTCGACCACGAGGACGCTCTCGTTGGCGCCGTCGCCGAAGTGCAGGTCCTTCGCGAGCGCCTGCTCGAACGCGGCGTCGAGGGTGATCACCGAGAGCTCTGCGTTCCTCGTGTGCAGGGCCGTGATCGATGCCCCAAGAGCGGTACGCGCAGCTTCGGTCATCCTCTCCGTGGTCTTCGCGATCCGGGCCTGTTCGGTGACCGCCTGGATGATTCGGACGATGTCGAGGATCGGCACGCCTTCGTCCAAAAGGTTCACGAGCACCCCGAACAGGTCGGTGATCGTGACCTGTGCCGCCGTCATCTCTTCGACCGCGGCGGGGTCGGTGCCCTTCGCAACGTCGACGAGAGTGCGGACCTGCTGCATGGAGAGGAGCTCTCCGGCATGTGACGAGACGACCTCGCCGAGATGGGTGACGATCGCCGAGGAGCGGTCGATCACGGTGATGCCGGCGGCCGCGAGCGCCTCGAGGCGAGCTTCGGCGGGGATCCACTTGGCTGGCAGCCCGAACACGGGCTCGGTCGTCGCCTCCCCAGGAAGCATGTCGATATCCGGGCCGATGGCGAGCAGCCGCCCAGGGGGGGCTGCGCCACGGGCAACCTCGACCCCGTTCACCCGGATCCGGTAGGTGCTCGCAGGGAGGTCGACGTTGTCGCGGGTGTGGACCCGTGGCACGAGGACGCCCTTTTCATAGGCGAGCTTGCGCCGCAGCCCCCGAATGCGCTCGAGCAGGTCGCCGCCTTTCGCCTTGTCGGCGAGGGGGGTCAGGTTCGGCGCGATCTCCAGCTGGAGCGGCTCTACTCGAATCTCGGCTGCGAGCGACGCGGGGGTGTCGCCAGGAGCGCGAGACCCTTGCGCCTCGATGGCCGCCTCCCGCTCCCTCCTCGCTTCGACCGCCCGCCGGACGCGCCGAGAAAGCAGGACGAGCAGACCTCCCACGACGAGGAACGGGACGTGCGGGAGACCCGGGACCAGCGCGAGCAGTCCCATCGCGACGCCCGCGACGAGCACAGCGCGGGGTTGGTTGCCGAACTGCGTCGTCACGTCCGAGCCGAAGTCGTCGCTTTCCGTGGTCGCCGCGCGCGTGACGATCAGGCCGGTCGAGATCGAGAGCAGCAGCGCCGGGATCTGAGAGACGAGCCCGTCGCCGATCGACAGCACCGAATAGGTGTGGATCGCCCGGCTGAGGGTGTCGTGATGCTGGACGACCCCGATCGCAAAGCCGCCGATCAGGTTGATGAAGACGATGACGAGCGCGGCGACCGCGTCGCCGCGCACGAACTTCGACGCGCCGTCCATGTTGCCGTAGAACTCCGAGGTTTCGTCGATCTCTCGTCTCCGGCGCCTCGCCTCCTTCTCGTCGATCAGCCCGGAGTTCAGCTCGCCGTCGATGGCGACGAGCCTCGGCGCCATCCCGTCGAGGGAGAAGCGCGCGGCGACCTCGGAGACGCGTCCGGCTCCGTTCGTGACCACGACGAACTGGATGACGATCAGGATGAGGAAGATGATGAGGCCGACGACGATCTGGCCGCCGATGACGAAGCTCCCGAAGGACTGGACGACCGTCCCCGCGTACCCGTGGAGCAGCACGAGGCGCGTCACGCTCACGTTCAGCCCCAGGCGGAACATCGTCATCAGGAGCAGCAGCGAGGGGAACGCGGAGAAGTCCTGGGGGCGGCGCACGTGCATGGTGGTGAGCAGGACCACCAGTGCCGCAGACATGTTCAAGGTGATGAGGACGTCGATGATCCAGGTCGGCATCGGCACGACGAGCAGCACCACGATGGCGATGACCATCGCCGGCACCCCGAAGAGCCCCATGCGTTGCTTCAGCTTCATCGAGACTCCACCAGGCCGGCACGCTCGGATCTTTCCCGCCGCTTCCTGGCAGGTGCTGGTCGCGCCGTCCTGGCGTCCGCCGTGCTCTATCGACCGAGTGCCGCCCGCCCTTGAGGGTCGGGTCGGGGCCGCTCTTGCCTTTGAGGTGCGGCTCGGCCGCGCTCGTCGCAGAGGCCGCGCGCTTCGGAGCGTTTCGTGTCAGGAGAAGCGGCGTAGGGCGCGTCCGCGGGCCGACAATCCCTTGACGAGGCGCATGTCGGGATCGGACACCGCGTCGCGCAGCGCCTTGGCCAGGCTTTCCCGGTCGGGCTCGAGCCAGAACAGACCGGTGCTCGGCCCGAGGCAGCCGAGGGTCTCGGGCGGACGCGCAACCTGGCGGGCTTCCACGCAAAAGCTCGTCCGCTTGTCGGCGAAGGAGCCCGAGCTTCCTCCCTCCAGGACGACGGTCGCCATTCCGCAGGCCATCGCCTCGAGCAGGCGCACCGGCGTCTCCTGTACGCGTGCCACGTGCACGAAGAGGTCGCAGGATCGGTAGAGCGCAGCACGCGCGGCCGGGTTCGAAGGAAGGTCCACGACCTCGACGGGTGCGCCCTCGCCGCGGCGGGCCAATTCGACGAGGTCGGTGCAAGGGGCCCCTCGGGTCCGAGCAAGGAGGAGCCGGACGCCGTCTTCCTCGGAGAACTCCGTTCGGTAGACCTCGAGCAGGCAGTCGACGCCCCCGGCAGGCGTGCAGTCCCCCGCGAACAGGATGGTGACGACCCCGCCGCGGCGCAAGGCGCCCGGGTCCGGCGAGAACAGCGCGGTGTCGACCCTGGTCGGGAGCACCCGGACCTTGCGAGGCGGGATCCCGCTGCGCACGGCCTGGGCTCGAGCCCAGTCGTTGCAGACCCACAGCTCGTCGACGACGTCGCGGATCGGTCCCAGCCACTCGACGGGGAGCTTCCCGTACCCCCAGTCGACGAGTGCGCACGTGCGGGCGTGCCCGGACAGCAGAGGCGCAGC
>JAJYMD010000324.1 GCA_021787255.1 Actinomycetes bacterium
CTGCCGCTCAACGTGCGCTACCGCCACTTCAACGCCGAGGGGACCAGACCGGTCCGGTTCGCCACGACGAGCAACCTCCCGATGATGATGAAGACGTTCCGCAACGAGCGCTTCCTCTTCGACAACCACGCCGACTTCGACGCTCGCATGGGTGAGGGCCGCCACTTCGGCGGCGAGGGGGACTTCGTCCCGGTGAGACCGGGTCGGCACATGTGGGTGACCAACTTCGTCCCGGACCTGAGCGCGTTCGAGCTGCAGGGATGGAAGGCACGCGGCGCAGGCGGGAGCAACATGATGTTCGTCCTGGCCGACGGCACCATGCACGCCCACGTCTCGGAGATGCCAGTCGGCACCTACAAGAAGGCGCATCGCCACGGGGCCGACTTCCACATCTTCGCAGTGACCGGGGAGGGGTACTCGCTGCTGTGGTACGAGGGGGACGAAGACTTCCGGCGTGTCGACTGGCGCCATGGCGTCCTGTACGCGCCGCCGGACGGCATGTACCACCAGCACTTCAACGTCAGTCCGGAGCCCGCGCGCTACCTCGCGGTGGCGTTCGGTGGTCTGCGCTACCCGTTCTCCGAGGACAAGGTCCGGACGTTCATGGGCATGGACGTGAGCGTGCGGGACGGCGGACGCCAGATCGAGTACGAGGACCAGGACCCCCGCATCCACCGTCTCTACGTGGAGGAGCTGTCGAAGCGGGGTCTCACGCCTTCCATGGACCTGCCGGAGCCCCGAGGAGCCCGGTGACCGCCGGCGGGTCCGCCACCTCAGACCACCTGAGACTCAGACCGCCTGAGACAAGGAGCCGAAGTGGCCGTTCACCATGCTGACAACCCTGCTGACCTGTCGGAACTGCTCGCACAGGTGCGCCAGGGGTTCGTCCCAGCCCATGTCTACAACGACGAAGAGATCTTCTCGCTGGAGAAGGAGCGCATCTTCGGGCGCAGCTGGATCTTTGTGGCCCACGAGTCCGAGATCCCTTCGCCCGGCGACTACGTGGTCCGCCGGGTCCTCCAGGACTCCTTCATCGTCGCCCGGGGCGAGGACGGGGTGGTGCGGGCAATGTTCAACATGTGCCTGCATCGTGGGATGCAGGTGTGCCGAGCGGAGATGGGCAACGCGTCGCACTTCCGCTGCCCGTACCACGGGTGGTCGTACCGCAACGACGGACGGCTGTTCGGCCTGCCGTTCCACGTGGAGGGCTACGGCGGCGAGGAGGGGTTCGCCCGGCACGGCCAAAGGCTGCTCCCCGCCCCTGCGCTCGACACCTACAACGGCCTCATCTTCGTGAACCTCGACCCCTCGCCGGTTCCGCTGCGGACCTATCTCGGCGACTACGCGTACTACCTCGACCTCTACACGCGCCAGAGCCCCGAAGGGATCGAGCTGCACGGTCCGCAGCGTTGGAGGATCGCCGCCAACTGGAAGATCGGGGCGGAGAACTTCGCGGGCGACAGCTACCACACGCCCCAGACCCACATCAGCGTGGTGGAGATCGGCCTGTTCCGTGAGCCCAAGGCGAACAAGCGCAAGGAGGGGGCCCTCTACTGGGCCGACGTCGGCGGGGGGACCACCTACAAGCTGCCGTCGGGGACCTTCGAGGAGCGGCTTGCCTACGTCGGCTATCCGCCTGAGATGGTGGAGCGCATGCGCCGCACCTGGTCGGAGCGGCAGCGCCAGATGGTGAGCGAGGACGGCTTCATGGTCTCGGCGTCCACCCTCTTCCCGAACCTGAGCCTCGTCCACAACTGGCCTCGGGTCACCGCAGACGAAGACCGCGTCTATCCGTTCATCAGCCTGCGCACCTGGCAGCCGATCTCCGCGTCGGAGACCGAGGTCCACTCGTGGTTCGCCGTCGACGTGAACGCTCCCCAGGAGTTCAAGGAGCGGTCGTACAAGGCGTACCTCATGTGCTTCGGCAGCAGCGGGATGTTCGAGCAGGACGATGTGGAGAACTGGGTCTCGATCACCGCCACGGCCGGCGGTGCCATGGCCCGTCGACTGCTGCTGAACAGCCGTATGGGTCTCGACGCCGCTGGCAAGCCGCTCCACCCCCCGGTCGCGGGCTACCACGGGACCGGCACGGCCTACGTCGGCTACGGGGAGTACAACCAGCGAGCGCTGCTTTCCAGATGGGCGGACCTGCTCGAACGTCCTATGCCAGGCATGAGCCGCACCACGCTCGGCCGGCGCGTGGCAGCGGACGAAGCAGGCCAAGGAGAAGGAGAGGACTCTTGAGCGCGCAGGTCGACCGGCGCCAGATGCCGTCGCTTCCCTTCGACGACCCCCGGCACCTCGTGGCGAGACGTTTCCTCGTCGACGAGGCGTACCTGCTGGACCGTCAGCGCTACGAGGAGTGGCTGTCGCTCCTGACCGACGACGTGTGGTACCGGATGCCGGTGCGGGTGTCGACGGGTCGGGCGAGCGGGTTCGACACCTCCCCGGGGATGGACCACTTCGCAGAGGACCGCTACATGCTGGAGCGCCGGGTGCGCCGGTTCTTGACCGAGCACGCGTGGACCGAGGATCCTCCCTCCCGGCTCCGCCACCACGTCACGAACATCCGGACGTCGCCGATGCAGGCCGACGACGAGCTCTTCGTCGAGTCGGCGGTGCTGCTCTTCCGCAGCCGCGGGGACGTCCAGCCCCCTGCCTTCCTGTCCGCTGGCCGCGAGGACGTCCTGCGGCGCACGGACGGAGGCTGGCGGCTCGCCCGCAGGGAGGTCTTCGTGGACGAGTCGGTGCTGCGCATGCAGAACCTGGCGGTGTTCCTGTGAGCGGCGTTCCTGCAGACGATGCTCCCGCAGACGACCCTCCTGCGAACGGTGTTCCTGCAGACGGCGTTCCTGCAGACGACGCGCCTGCGGACGGCGTTCTTGAGCGCCCGGCCTCGGCCACCCCGGTCGGCCCGGTCATCACGGTGGCCAACGAGTTCGCCGAGGTGCTGGTGCAGCGGCTCGAGACGCGAAACGGCGTCCGCCTGCTCGTCAGGGTGCCCCGCGCCGGGCGATCGATCGCGTTGTGCCCGCTCGAGCTGGAAGCGCTGACCTGGCAGACGCCCGAGGTCTTCTCCGCGATGATCGCGCACCCCTCGGAGCCGTTGGACCTCGGCGAACGGTGAGCGGCTGGCTTGCTGGGCGCCGGGCACTCGTCGTGGGTGCAGGCTCGGGGATCGGCCGGGCGGTGCTGGACGCGTTCGTCCAGGAGGGCGCAGCCGCCGTGGTGCTCGAGCTGGACCCCCGCAAGTGCGACGCGATCCGCCAGGAGCACCCGGAGGTGAGGGTGGTGGTGGGTGACGCCACCACCCGAGCGGCCAACGAGGCGGCGGTGGCGGAGGCGTCGGAGCACCTGGGCGGCCTGGACGTCCTGGTCAACTGCGTCGGGATCTTCGACTTCTACCGGGGCCTTGGAGACCTGGACGTGGCCGTGCTCGACGCGGCGTTCGACGAGATGTTCCGGACCAACGTGAAGAGCCACCTCCACTCGGTGAAGGCCGCCTTGCCCTTGTTGCAGCACGGCGGTGGCTCGGTCGTGCTCACCGAGTCCACCTCGGCCTACTACCCGGGCCGCGGGGGCGTCTTGTACGTGTCCTCCAAGTTCGCGGTGCGCGGCCTGGTGACCGCGCTCGCCCACGAGCTCGCCCCGAAGGTCAGGGTGAACGGCGTGGCGCCGGGGGGGACCCTCGGCACCGACCTCCGGGGGCTTCGTGCCCTCGGGCTCGAAGGCCAACGCCTCGCCGACGCCCCGGGTCGGGAGGCGGAGCTGGCGGCGCGCGTGCCGCTGGACGTGGCCCTGTCGGGGCGGGACCACGCGTGGAGCTACGTCTTCCTGGCCTCGGAGCGATCCCGGGGGGTGACCGGCAGCGTGGTCCACTCGGACGGCGGCGTCGGCGTGAAGGGGTGATCGAGATGGGCGTCGTGCTTGCCCCAGACCTGGACCTGTTCTCCGACGAGGTCCTGCTCGACCCGTACCCTGCATACCAGGTGCTACGGGACCTGGGCGTCGTCGAGACACGCCGTTACGGTGTGTGGATCGTGTCCCGCGACGCGCACGTGCGAGAGGTGCTGAAGGACTGGCACACCTACTCGTCGGCGTGGGGGACGGCGATCGACCCCGGGGTCAACGGGCTGCGGGCCACCAACATCATCAGCACCGATCCGCCCGCGCACGACGAGCTGCGGGACGTGCTCGCTCCCCAGATGAGCGCCCGTTCGGTGCGGGAGCTGCAGGGCCGCATCGACCAGGTGGCAGCCGACCTCGTCGACGGGCTCCTCGAGACCGGAGGAGGCGACGTCGTCGCGCGGCTGGCGCAGCCGCTGCCGCTCAGGATCGTCGGCGACCTCGTGGGCTTCGCCGAGGAGGGCCGCGAAGGGCTGCTCGAGTGGGTGGACGCCTCGTTCAACACCTTCGGCCCGATGAACCAGCGCACCCGGGAGTCGATCCCGAAGCTCGAGTCGATCTGGGAGTACCTCGACACGATGGCCACCCGGGAGCGGCTGGCACCGGGCGGGCTCGGCGCGGCGATCCACGACGCCAAGGACCAGGGCCGCATCAGTGCCGACCAGTGCCGGTCGCTGCTGTTCGCGTACGCGACCGCCGGCATCGACACCACCGTCAACGCCATCAGCTCGGCGGTGTGGCTGCTCGCTCGCTTCCCGGACCAGTGGTCGATGCTGCGCTCGGACCCATCGCTCGTCTCCGGTGCGGCCAACGAGGTGCTACGGGTGGAGTCGCCGATCCAGAGCTTCACGCGGCTCGCCAGGGTGACAGGCCGCCTGGGCGACACGATCGTGCCACGGGGGTCGCGGGTGCTGGTGCTGTTCGGGTCGGCCAACCGTGACGAGCGAAAGTGGCAGGACCCCGCCCGCTTCGACGTCGGGCGTGCCGCGGCGGACCACGTCGCGTTCGGCTACGGCGTCCACAGCTGCGCAGGCCAGTTCCTGGCGAAGGCCGAGCTGCAGGGGGTCCTGCGGGCGTTGGTCGAGCGGGTGTCGACCATCCGTCTGGTCTCGGCAGAGCGCAAGCTCCACAACGTGCTGAGAGGCTTTCGGCACCTCGACGTGGTGCTCGGCTGACGACCGTGAGGACGAGCGCAGGCACGAGCTGGACGTCAGCGTCCGCGTCGCGGGCAAGCGGGAGGAGACCACCATGCGCGCAGCGGCGCCGGTGACGGCTCGCCGCCTGAGCGGCAGGAGTGCTCTCGTCACCGGGGCGGGGCACGGCATCGGCAGCGCGTACGCGCGGCGTCTTGCGACAGAGGGAGCCAACGTCGTCGTCGCCGACATCGACGCCTCCGCTGCCGACTCGGTGGCGAGAGAGCTGCGCGACTCGGGTGCCGACGCGCTCGGCGTCGCGGTCGACGTCGCGCAAGAGGGGTCCGTCAGGGAGATGCACGATGCCGCCCGCGAGGCGTTCGGGAGGATCGACGTCCTGGTGAACAACGCCGCGATGTTCGCCAAGTTCCCGGTCAGCCACGGCGACGACCTTGGCAGCCTGACGGTCGAGCAGTTCGAGGCGGTCCTGCGCGTGAACGTGATCGGGACGTGGCTGTGCATCCGCGAGCTGCTGCCGGAGATGGTCGAGCAGGGCTACGGGAAGATCATCAACGTCAGCTCTGGGACCGTGTTCAAGGGGTCGGGCGGGGACATGATCCACTACGTCGCGTCGAAAGCTGCGATCCTGGGGCTGACGAGGACGCTCGCCCGGGTCGTCGGCCCCTCCGGGGTGCGCGTGAACTGCATCGCGCCCGGCTTGACGGTGACCGAGAGCTTCAGCGAGGCCCAGTTGCAGGTCGCACGCGAGCGGGCGGTAGCGGAACGTCCGTTGGGCCGTGTCGAGACTCCGAGCGATCTCGTCGGCGCGGTCGCCTTCTTGGCGTCGGCCGACAGCGACTTCATGACCGGACAGACGATGGTGGTCGACGGTGGCGCCTACATGCACTGACGGCGAGCGCCGATCCGCCGAGCGCCGGCCTGCCGGACACCGATCCGAGGAGCGAGGTCATGGGCCCGGGGCGAGCGGCGTGCTCCCACCGGCACCACAGGTGCTGATCGTCGGCGGAGGACCGGTCGGGTTGACCCTGGCGATCGAGCTCGGCCAGCAGGGCGTGCGTTGCCTGCTGATCGACAAGCGTGAGGCCCCTGGCCGGCTCCCGAAGATGGAGCGGTGCAACCCACGGACGATGGAGAACTTTCGGCGGATGGGGATCGCCGACGAGGTACGTCGCGCGGGCTTGCCGGAGTGGGTGCCGATGGACGTGTTCATCTGCATCGGTTCGGTGCTCGATCCACCGCTGGTCCACCACCGCTACCCCTCGGTGAAGGAGTACAAGGAGAAGATCCTCGCGGTGAACGACGGGTCGTTGCCCCTCGAGCCCTACCAGCTGATCTCCCAGTACACGCTCGAGCCGGTGCTCCGCCGCATCGCCGAGGCGACGCCCGGGGTGTCGGTGCGCTTTGGCCACGAGCTCGTGGGCTTTCACCAGGACGACGACGGGGTCACCGCCGACGTGGTGGACCCCGCAGGGCGCAAGTTGGAGGTCCGCTGCAGGTTCCTCGCAGGCTGCGACGGCGGCGCGAGCGTGGTGCGTCAGGAGCTCGGGATCGAGCTGCAGGGCGAGACGCGCCGGCGCCTCTGCCAGGCGCTCTTTCGCTGCGACGCGCTCTTCGACCTGCTTCCGCACAAGGGGCGCCACTACCACATGGCCGACGACAAGTGGTCCTTCATGATCGTCCAGGACGACACGAGGCACTTTTCCCTTCACGCCACCGTCGACGAGCAGGGGTCCACCGAGGCGATGCAGCGCATCTTCGAGTCCATCATCGGACGGCCACTCGACTACGAGACGTTGTACGTCGGCTTCTGGACGCAGCGCCTGATGCTTGCCGACCGGTACCGAGAGGGTCGGGTGTTCCTCGCTGGGGACTCCGCGCACCTCGTCATCCCCACCGGGGGGTTGGGGATGAACACCGGGGCCGCCGACGCGACCGACCTGGCCTGGAAGCTGGCGGGGGTGCTCCACGGCTGGGGTGGGCCGGGCCTGCTCGACGCCTACGAGCTCGAGCGCCGCCCAGTGGGGGCGCGGGCCGTGCGGGCGTCCCGTCGCGCGGCGGTCGGCCGCGAGCGCTGGCGCGCGGCGTGGCGACCCGAGGTCGCCGACGACACGCCCGAGGGGAGGCGCGCCCGCGCCGAGCTCGCCCGGGTCGCAGAGGAAGAACAGCGCTGGAGCAACGACCTGCTCGGCATCGAGCTCGGCTATCGCTACACACCGTCGCCGCTCGTCGCAAGCGAGCCTGGTGAGGGTCCCGACGACGAGAGCTTCTGCTACGCGCCCACCACCTGGCCCGGGGCCCGTCTTCCCCACGTGTGGCTCGACGAGGGCGACGCGCTCCACGACCACCTCGGCAGGTGCTTCACGCTGCTCGCGCTGCGCGGTGCCCCCACCGCAGAGGCTGACGGCCTCGCGGCGGCGTTCAGGCGGCTCGGTGCGCCGTTCGCCACCTACCACGTACGGTCGAAGGCGGCCGAGACCGTCTACGAGGGGTACCCGCTCCTCCTCGTGCGGCCGGACCTCCACGTCGCATGGCGAGGCCACGAGCTGCCCGACCCCGACACCCTCGCAGCCAGGGTCACCGGACGCGTCGCGGGAGACGCTTGAGGTGGAGCGATCGGAGCACGACGCCCGGGTTCGCGTGCTGCTGGCGTGCGGCGAGTACGACAGGACGGCCGCGCTCCTGGATGGCCGTGTCGAGGTCGAAGGCGCCGACGCGGTGGTGGTCGGCATCTCCGACGCCTTCGACCGGCACCGTAGGATGCTGCACGAGCGGGAGTTCGACGCAGCGGAGCTCTCCCTCTCGTCCTACCTGATCGCACGGGATCGCGGCGAGGACCTGGTGGGCATCCCGGTCTTCCCGTACCGGATGTTCCGTCACCAGTTCGTCCTGGTTCGTCGGGACCGGGGGGTGACGCGTCCGAGAGATCTCGTCGGGCGGCGGGTCGGCACCCCGATGTACCAGACGACCACGATGCTCTGGGTGCGCGGGATGCTTGAGGACGACTACGGCGTCTCGGCCCGTGACGTCGAGTGGTGCACCGACCGTGAGGAGCTGCTGCCGATCGAGCCGGCAGGGGTGTCGATCAGCAGGGCGCCGGCAGGCGTCGACGTCGAAGGGCTGTTCCGAAGGGGTGACCTGGACGCGCTGGTGCTGATCGAGGAGGTCCCCGAGGACCTGTTGGCCACCGAGGGCGTCGATCGGCTGTTCCCGGACTTCCCGGCCGTCGAGGAGGCGTACTTCCGCCGGACCGGCATCTTCCCGATGATGCACGTCGTCGCCGTGCGCGGGGAGCTGCACCGGTCCCATCCGTGGCTTGCGGCGAGCCTGTTTCGCGCGTTCGAACGCGCGCTGGACCTGGCGGTCGAAAGGCTGAGCTACCCCAGGACGGTGAGCCAGGCTTGGGCGGCGCACTACGTCGAGCGCGAGCGGCGGATCTTCGCCGGCAACCCCTACGTCTACGGCATGCGCAGGAACCGGGCCGCGCTCGAGGCCGCCACGAAGTACTCGCACGAGCAGGGGATGACGAGCCGACGGTTCGAACCCGGCGAGCTGTTCGTCCCCGAGCTGCACGACACCTGAGGCCCGCCGCCTTCGGTCATGGGCCGGGCGGGTCGTCCCGTCGACCGGCGCAGGGCAGCTCCGCGGCCGTCGCCCGCGCTCAGCGGGTCGGGTCGATGACCGCCTTGATGACCTCGAGCTCCGCCATCGCGCGCATCGCCTCGTTGATCTCCGACAGGCCGTAGGTGCGCGAGATCAGCTCTTCGAAGGGATAGGTCCCCTGTCGGCTGGCCAGGAAGTCGAGTGCCTGCAGCCAGTGGCGCGGCTCGCCGGATCGCACCGTGAACAGGCTCATCTCCTGGGGCAGCGTGTCGACCGACAGGAGCCCGGTCCCTCCGGCGCCGATGTTGACGTAGCGGCCGCCGGCCCGCAGCATGCGGAGCCCCTCGGGCACCGCCGCGTTCCCAGCAGCCTGCAGGACCACGTCGGCGCCCCGGCCTTCGGTGCGGTCCTTCACCCATTCCACGCGGCGGTCGGGGTCGTCCACGGTGTCGATGTCCAGCGTCGCGTCGGCGCCCATGCGCCTCGCCACCTCGAGCCGGTGCTCGGGTGCCCCGATGACGAGCACCTGCTTGGCGCCGTGGTCTCGTGCGACCGCCGCTGCGAAGATCCCGATGGGGCCGCTGCCTTGGATCGCGACCGTCTCGTGGCTCTTCAAGGCACCGAGCCGGTCGAAACCGTGCATGACCGTCCTGTAGGCGCACGCGGCTGCGGCGGCCGAGGCCGAGGACACCTCCTCGGGCACGTGCACGATCTGACAGGCAGGGGGGACGTACATGTACTCGGCGCAGCTGCCGAGCAGGTACGGCGGCCGATCTGCGGGATTGTGCCCCCAGGACATCCGTCCCGGGCAGACGCAGGGCTGCAGCGCCACCGTGCACCAGTAGCAGTGCCCGCACGACACGTAGCTCCACACGATGCGGTCTCCTCGCCGCACGGGAGCGCCGAGGAGGTCCACCTTCTCGCCGGCGACCTCCTCCACGTACCCGCAAGGCTCGTGCCCGGTGATGAACGGCTCACCGTGATCGGCGAGGTCGCCCTTCCAGCGGTGCACGTCGGTGCCGCAGAGCGTCGAGGCGTCGATGCGCACGAGCAGCGCCCCGGCTTCGAGCGGGGGCACCGGCACGTCCCAGATGGCGATCGGCTCGCTCGGGCCGGTGACCACCGCCGCCTTGCACTCAGCCACGTGGCGCTCCGTCGAACCGGTAGAACCGTTCGGCGTTGCGCGCGAGGATCCCGCTCTTCGCGTCGTCCGCCAGCTCCTCGCTCTCCAGCAGCTCGCGGATGTCGTGGATGCAGGACTGGTTGGTCACCTCGTGGGGGAAGTCCGAGGAGTAGAAGAACGCCTGGTTGCCCACCTTGCGCAGCGCGAACGGCATGGTCAGCTCCTCGGTCTCGCAGCCGACGAAGAGCCGCCCTTCTCTCACCTGCTGGACGATGTACTCGTCCGGGCGGCGGTCCTCCCCCAGGCCGTAGCAGCCGGGCGGGATGTACTGGAAGTGGGTCTCGTGCGACGCGTGGAACCGCTCCATGCACATGAGCAGCCACGCCACCCCACCCTCCAGGAAGGCGATGCGCAGGCCGGGGAACCGGTCGAAGACCCCGTTGTACACGACGCTGGCGAGGTTGACCATGAGCCCCCAGGGGTGGCCGAGCGCGTGGACGGGGACGTACATGTTCAGGTGGTCCATGCCGAAGCCGTCGTGCGCACCCCCGTGCACGGAGAGGGCGCACCCCAGCCGTTCCGCCTCCTCGTAGACGGGCCAGTAGCACTTGGCGCCGAGCAGCTGGGGAAGGCCGTTGCTCGGCAGCATGGCTCCCAGCATCCCGAGCTCGGTGACCGCTCTGCGGAGCTCCTTCACCGCTTCCTCGGGGTCTTGCATCGGCACGAGCGCCATCGCGTGGAAGCGGTCGTCGGCGCGTAGGTACGTGTCGGCCACCCAGTCGTTGTAGGCCCGCGCGAGCACCGCCGCGTAGTCGAGGCTGACGACGTGGCCGAACGCCAGGCCGCGCGTCGGGTACAGGACCGTCCGCTCGATGCCGACGTCGTCGAGGAACGCCAGCCACTCCGTCGGGCCGACGAAGGGCCGCCGGTTCCGCAGCGGTGGGGTCTCCACGGCCCGTCCGGTATGGAGGTGGTCGAGCGGCGGGAAGATGTCCATCGTCCCCACAGCCCGGAGCGCTGCTGCCGTCCTTGCCATGTCGGCGTAGGGCGACGGCATGTGCTCGATGATCCCGGCGACGTCCTCCAGCACGTGCCCGTCGCCGTCGATGACGGTCGTTCCGATCTTCGTGGTCGTCATGGATCCCCCTCGCTCTGTTGGTTCCTGGTGCTGGTCGGCCGGTCCCCGGTGCGGCGCCGCGCCCGCTGGCCGGTGAGGCCGACGTGCTTACCGTAATACCGTTGCGCGCTGGGGACAGGGGGCCGGGACGAGCCGGAATTGCCTCCGCTCAGGCCCTGGAGTCGCGAAAGCGCGCGTGGACGATGGAGGGCATCTCGTGGAAGACGTCCTCTCGGAGCGCCTCCATGCCCAGACGGCGGGCCACCGCGAGCGAGGCCGTGTTCTCGGGGTGGATGTTGGCGGTGAGGTACGGCACGTCGAGGTGGTCGAAGCCCCACTCGATCCACGCGCGGGCGGCCTCGGTCGCGTAGCCGCGACCCCAGACCTCGCGCCGGAACGCCCAGCCGACCTCCACCTCTTCGAACTCCGGCCAGTACTGCAGGCCCGTCCGACCGAGAAAGGCACCACTCGACCGCTCGTGGACGGCTGCTCGCCCGTACCCGCAGGTGGCCCATGAGCGCTCCGACTCCTCCAGTCGGCGGCGGTGGCCGGGCTCGTCGAGTGGCGCGAGGAAGCGGGTCACCTCAGGGTCCCGGTAGAGGTCGACCATTTCGGCCAAGTACGCCGAGGTCAACGGGCGCATGAGGAGCCGGGCGCTCGCCAGCTCGAAGGCGTCGATGTGCGACGCGTCGATGGCTGACGCGTCGACCGCTCGCGGCTGGATCACGATCCGACCGTCTCCGCGACGTCCTCCTGCATCGAGGCCACCTGCGAGGTTCAACCGTTGGCGTGCTCGGCGATGAACTCGAGGATCGTCTCGTGCTTCTTCGTGTCCAGAGCCATGACGTCGACCAGCAGCGCCCACAGGGTCGTGTCGGCGACCGGCTTCAGCGTGCGGCGCAGCGCCTTGAGCTCGCGTTCGTCGTCCCGTTCGATGGTCAGCAGACGGCTCGTCAGCGCTCGAACAGCTTCGGGCAGCCGCCGATGGGTGAGGGCGGGGACCTTGGGCTCGAGGTTCCGCCACTCCCGAGCCGCCTGTGCCGCTCGGGCGATCTCCTGGAAGATCCGATGGTGACGCCGCTCGTCGTCCAAGATGAGCTGGATCAGGTAGCGGATGTCGGGCGCGTCGATCGACTCGATCGCCCTGGCGTACTCGGCCAGCACGTCCCTCTCCGCCTCGACGTGGGCGCTGATCCGCCTCAGCACGTCCTCGTCCCACGTCTGTCCGTCCGGGACCATGCTCATCTTGGCGTTCATCTTGGCGTTCATCGTGGGCAGCCTCCCCTGGCGAGGACCGCACGGGCCGGCCCCCTCACCACCGAGGTGACCAACCTCCCCGGCCCGGCAGGGTCCGGAGTCCCGCGAGGACGGGAGGGTCATGGCAACGCCGGTGGTTTCACAAGGCTACCCCGCATCTGCCCCGCTCGCCCGCGGCTCCGCGTGCTGGCTCGACTCCTCGGCTCCTCGACGATCCACCCTCACGGCGATCCACCCTCACGACGATCCACCCTCACGACGATCCACCCTCACGACGAT
>JAJYMD010000365.1 GCA_021787255.1 Actinomycetes bacterium
CAGACGGTCCACTCTCTGAAAGAGGAGGGCACCCCCACGATCCAGGCGCGCATCGCCGAGCGTCTCGGGCGTTCCGCGCCGTCGGTCTCCGAGATGCTCGACCGTCTCGCCGAGGACGGTTACGTGCGGCGAGAGGGCCGCGTCGTCGAGCTCACGGACAAGGGGTCTCGTCTCGCGGAGAAGGTCGTGCGCAAGCACCGCCTCGCCGAGCGACTGCTCGCCGACGTGATCGGGCTCGAATGGCACAAGGTCCACCGTGAGGCCGGCCGATGGGAGCACGTGATCTCCGACGACGTGGAGGCTCGGCTGGTCCAGCTCCTCGGCGACCCGGCGACCTGTCCTCATGGGAACCCGATCCCTGGGTCACGTTCCCGGCTCCCCGACGCGCCGCAGCACCCCCTCTCCGACGTCGAGGCGGGAGACCGCGTGCAGCTCGAGCGCATCGGCGAGGACGTCGAGATGGACCACGAGGCGCTCGTCTACCTCGACGACCATCGCTTCGTGCCCGGTGCGACCGCGACGGTGGTCTCGCGGGCTCCGGACGGCACGCTGATGCTCGACGCCGGGGAGTCGACCCTTGCGATCGGCGCCGACCTGTCGCGCCGTCTCTACGTCACGACGTGCTGAGCGCCGCGTGACCTCACCGGGCGTCCCCGCTGTTGGGGCGGACCGATCCGGTGCGCACGCTCCGCTCGTGCGCTACGTCGCCGACGTCGTGGCCACGATGGACGAGGACTGCCGCGTCCACCGGCCCGGAGCCCTCGACGTGGCCGAGGGGCGCATCGCGTGGGTCGGCGCGGCGGCTGACGCGCCCGTGACCCGCGGCCTCGGCGAGGAGCGGCGCGTGGGAGGGCTCCTCATGCCCGGGCTCGTGAACGCGCACGGCCACTCCCCGATGACGCTCCTGCGCGGGGCGGGGGACGGGCTGCCGCTCGAGCGGTGGCTGTCCGAGGCGATCTGGCCGAAGGAGGCACGGCTCACGCCCGAGGACGTGTGGTGGGGCATGCAGCTCGGCTGCTCCGAGCTGCTCCGGGCCGGGGTGACGTCCACCTGCGAGCTGTACCTCCATTCGGGAGCGGTGGCGGACGCTGCGTTGGCCGCGGGCATCCGCTGCGTCCTCACGCCGGGCATCTTCGACCTCCCCGGAGCGGGGCCTCAGGCAACCTGGCAGCGCCTGCTGGAGGAGGCCGCGCAGCTCCATGCAGATCTCGACGGGCGTGACGGACTCCTGCGGGTGGGTCTCGGGCCGCACGCCGCCTACACGCTGCCCCCCGACGGGCTGGCGGCGGTCGCGAAGGTCGCGAGGGAGCTCGACGCGCTCGTGCACGTGCACGTCGCCGAGACGCGCGCCGAGGGCGACGCGGTCCGCGCCCGCCATGGGTGCGGCGTGCCCGAGCTGCTCGAGCGCGCGGGGATCCTCGACGGTCGCGTCCTCGCCGCGCACGCCGTGTGGGTCGCGGACGACGAGCTGGACCTCTTCGCTCGCCAGGACGTCGCCGTCGCACACTGCCCGCAGAGCAACGCGAAGCTCGGCAGCGGCGTCGCGCGTGTCCCTGCGATGATCGATCGGGGCCTGCGGGTGGGGATCGGCACCGACGGTCCCGCCTCCAACGACAACCTCGATCTGTGGGAGGAGCTGAAGCTGGCGCCGTTGCTCGCGCGAGCGGTCGCCTGCGACGCCTCTGTGCTCGGGGCGGTCGAGGCCCTGCGGCTGGCCACGAACGGCGGCGCGGCTGCGCTCGGCCTCGACTGCGGTTCCCTCGCACCTGGGCGCGTCGCCGACTTCGTGAGGGTGGAGCTCGAGGACGCCGCGTTCGTGCCAGCCCAGAGCGGCGAGGACATCCTCACGCTCCTGGTCTGGGCCGCCTCGAGCCGTCTGGTCACCGACGTGTGGGTCGCGGGCCGCCACCTCGTCAGCGGCGGCGTGTGCCGGAGCGTCGACGAACCACGCGCCCGCAGGGAGGTCGCCACCCGCGCGCGACGTCTTCGCGAGAGCTGAACGCCGTCGCGCGGGCGGCCGTGGCCTTCGCGCGGCTCGGCCCGGCCCGACCCGGCGGCGGCATGGCGCGGGCTTCGGGCCTGGACCCCTGGGCCATCGGCAGACCTCTAGGATCGACGGGATGTCCGGGTTCGTGGACGAGGCGCAGCTGCACGCGAAGGCGGGTGACGGCGGGGCAGGTGCGATCTCGTTCCGCCGCGAGGCGCACGTGGCGCGCGGGGGCCCTGACGGCGGCGACGGCGGTCGCGGCGGGGACGTCTGGCTGGTCGCCGACCCGAACCAGGCCTCGTTGCTGGGGTTCGAGGACCACCCGTTCCGCCGGGCCGGGGACGGCGCCCACGGATCGGGCAAGCGCCGTCACGGGCAGCGCGGCGCGGACCTCGTGGTCCCCGTTCCGGTGGGCACGGTCGTGCGAGACCGCGACGGCTCGGTCCTGCACGACCTCTCGGTGCCGGGCGACCGCTGGCTGGCCGCCGAAGGCGGCCGAGGTGGACGCGGGAACGCACGCTTCGGCTCGAACACGCGCCGCGCGCCCGCCTTCGCCGAGCAGGGTGAGCACGGGGAGGAGCGCTGGCTGGACCTCGAGCTGAAGCTCATCGCGGACGTCGCGCTGGTCGGGCTGCCCAACGCGGGAAAGTCGACGCTCATCTCCGCGGTCTCCTCGGCGCGTCCGAAGATCGCCGACTACCCGTTCACGACGCTCGAGCCGCATCTTGGGGTCGTGCGCGTCGGCGGGCCCGGCGACGAGACGCAGCTCGTCATCGCGGACGTTCCCGGCCTCGTCGAGGGAGCCGGCGCGGGAAAGGGGCTCGGGCACCGCTTCCTTCGCCATGTCGAGCGCGCACGGGTGCTCGTCGTCCTGGTGGACCTGGCGCCTGCGGCAGGGACGCCTGCTGCCGCGCAGCTCGGCGTGCTCCTCGGCGAGCTCGGCCGCTACGAGCCGGGCCTCCTCGCCCGGCCACGCCTCGTCGTGGGCTCGAAGCTCGACGTCGCCGATCCCGACGCGCTCGGGGACGTCGCGTTGGATCTCGCGATCTCTGCCGTGACCGGCGACGGCGTCGCCGAGCTGCTGGGGCGCCTGGCGGTCCTCGTCACGGAGGCGCGCGCCGCGGACGCGGCGAGAGGCGCTGCCCGCGTCGGGCCGGCGCTCGTGCCAGGTGCTGGGCTTGTGGCTGGCGACGTCGTGCAAGCCGGAACGCTGGTCGTCCATCGCCCTGCAGGCGAGGGGATCTTCGCAGAGCGTGACGGTCCGCACGCTTGGCGTCTCGCAGGACGCGCCGCTGAGCGCGCGGTGCGCCTGTCGGACCTCACCGACGACGCCGCGCTGGCCGAGGCGGTGCGGCGGCTCCGGCGGCTGGGCGCCGACAGGGCGCTGTCGCGTGCGGGCGCGAACGACGGCGACGAGGTGAGCGTCGGCGGGCTGTCCTTCACGTGGTTCAGGGACCAGCCGGTCGAGCTTCCCGGGCCGAGCAACGAGGTGTCCGGTGATCGCCGGCGCCGTGCGCGCGCCGAGCGGTGACGAGCCTCACCCCGGTCGACGGGCGCGGCGCGCGGGCCGTCGTCGTGAAGGTCGGCTCGTCCACCGTCACCACCGCGAGCGGCCAGGTCGACGTGGACGTGGTCGGGCGCCTCTCCGGTGAGGTCGCGAAGCTGACCGCCGACGGGCACCGCGTGGTGGTCGTGACCTCGGGAGCCATTGCGTGCGGCTGGGCGGCGCTCGGGCGAACCGGTGGGCGGCCCTCGGACCCCGCCGTCCTCCAGGCGGTCTCGGCGGTGGGCCAGCAGCGGCTCATGCGCGCGTGGCAGGACGGTCTCGGTGCCGAGGGGCTCCTCGCGGGCCAGGTGCTCCTGGCGCCGCTCGACTTCGGCCACCGTCGCCAGTACTTGCACGCGCGCTCCACCCTGCAGCACCTCTTCGGGCTCGGCGTGGTACCGGTCGTGAACGAGAACGACGCGGTCGCCGACGAGGAGATCCGGTTCGGCGACAACGACCGGCTCGCCGCGCTGGTCGCGCACCTGGTCCGCGCGGACCTCCTCATCCTGCTCACCGACACGCCGGGACTCCTCAGCGCGGACCCGCGCCTGGGCGACGGAGGCTCTCTCATCGAAGAGGTGATCGAGATCGACCAGCATCTGATGGAGCTCGCCGGCGGCCCTGGGTCGGTGGGGAGCGGCGGGATGGCCTCCAAGCTCGCAGCCGCACGCATGGCGAGCCGATCAGGGGTGACGACCGTGATCGCCGACGGACGCCGACCAGGGGTGCTCGCCGCGGCGCTCGAGGGCGTCCCTGGTCTCGGGACGGTCTGCAGGCCGAGCGCGGAGCGGATGCCCGCGCGCAAGCTCTGGATCGCGTACGCGCTCGGTTCCTCCGGCCTCCTCGTCGTCGACGACGGAGCCCGCAGCGCGCTCGTCGAGCACGGTCGCTCGCTGCTCGCCGCCGGCGTCGTCGAGTGCCGCGGTCGCTTCGAGCCGAACGATGCCGTCGAAGTCGCCGGGACCGACGGCGTCGTCTTCGCCAAGGGTCTCGTGCGCTACTCCTCGGAGCGTGCGCCGGAATGGGTGGGGCGCCGGAGCGAGGCGCTCCCCGAGGACCTCTCTGCGGTTGCAATGCACCGTGACGACCTCGTCGTCCTTCGCTGAGGCCGGGGTCGCCCGCCGGTAGGCTTGGGGAGGTGGGCACGGCCGCGCTGGAAGATCTGGCACGCCGGGTACGTGCGGCATCCCGCGAGGTCGCCCGTGCGTCGTCTGCGGTGCGCGACGAGTTCTTGCGCGCCGCGGCCGACCTGCTCGTGGCCGACACGGCCGCCGTGCTCGAGGCCAATCTGGCCGACGTCGAACGCGGGGAGCGTGACGGGCTCGATCAGACTTCGCTCGACCGTCTTCGGCTCACAGAACGCCGTGTCGAGCAGATGGCTGATGGTCTGAGGGCTGTTGCGGCGCTCGGAGACCCCGTCGGTGAGGTGGTCGACGGATGGGTCCGCCCGAACGGGCTGCGCGTCGAGCGCGTCCGCGTGCCGCTCGGCGTCGTGGGGATCATCTACGAGAACCGGCCGAACGTGACGAGCGACGCCGCCGGTCTGTGCGTCAAGGCCGGGAACGCGGCGTTCCTGCGAGGCTCGTCGTCCGCGCTTGGCTCGAACCGTGCCGTGGTGGCCGTGCTCCGCCGGGCGCTGTCCAAGACCGGCCTCCCTGAGGACGCGGTCGCGCTGGTGGAGGACACGAGCCACGAGACCGCGGTCGCCTTCATGAAGCTCCGAGGGCTCGTCGACTGCCTCGTCCCGCGGGGAGGCAAGGCGCTCATCGCCTCGCTGCTCGAGCACGCCACGGTCCCCTACGTCCTCGACGGCGACGGCAACTGCCACGTCTACGTGGACGCCTCTGCGGACGTCGACATGGCCGAGGCGATCGTCGTGAACGCGAAGACCCAGCGACCCGGGGTGTGCAACGCGGCCGAGACGCTGCTCGTCCACGCGGACGTCGCCTCCAGGCTGCTGCCCCGCCTCGCGAGATCGCTCGCAGACGTGGAGCTGGTCGCCGACGAGCGCGCCCGCGCCCATCTGCCGGTCTCGACCCCGGTGACCGAAGCGGACTTCGCGACGGAGTTCCTCGCCCTGAAGCTCGCGGTCGCGGTCGTGGACGACCTCGACGCCGCGATCGACCACATCGCGCGCTACGGCTCGGGCCACTCCGAGGCGATCGTCACGCGCGACGTGGCCTCCGCCGACCGGTTCGTCCGCGAGGTGGACGCAGCCGCGGTGCTCGTGAACGCGTCCACCCGTTTCGTCGACGGCGGCGAGCTGGGTCTCGGCGCCGAAGTGGGCATCTCCACCCAGAAGCTGCACGCGAGGGGCCCGATGGGCCCTCGCGAGCTCACCTGCGTGAAATGGGTCGTGCGCGGCGAGGGGCACGTCCGCCGATGAAAGGAGCTGGACGGCTCGAGGGCGGGACGTTCGGCTCGATCCAGGAGGTGCGTGAAGGTCTGGGGCGCGTCGGCTACGTCGCCGACGAGCGCATCGCCGGTGTCGTGTACCTCGCGCGGCGGCTTGGCAAGCCCGTGCTCGTCGAAGGGCCGGCCGGGACGGGAAAGACGCAGCTCGCCAAGTCGGTGGCCGAGATGGCAGAGAGCCGCCTCATCCGCCTCCAGTGCTACGAGGGGCTCGACGAGGCAAAGGCGCTGTACGAGTGGGACTACCGCAAGCAGCTGCTGCGCATCCAGGCGGAGCCGTCGGCTCCCTCCTGGCGAGCGCTCGAGGCGGACATCTTCTCCGAGGACTTCCTCCTCACCCGCCCGCTGCTCGAGGCGATCCGGAGCGACGAGCCCGTCGTGCTGCTCGTCGACGAGATCGACAGGGTGGAGCCGGAGACCGAGGCCCTCCTGCTGGAGGTGCTCTCGGAGTACCAGGTGTCGATCCCCGAGCTCGGCACGATCCGTGCGACGCGGGTGCCCATGGTCTTGCTCACGTCGAACAACACGAGGGAGCTCTCCGAGGCGCTGAAGCGGCGCTGTCTCTACCTCCACGTGGACTACCCCGGGCTCGAACGCGAGCGCGACATCGTGCTGCGGCGCGTCCCGGGCATCGCTGAGGAGCTCGCGGACCAAGTCGCCCGGATCGTCCGGTCGTTGCGCTCGCTCGAGCTGCGCAAGCCTCCGTCGGTGGCGGAGACCCTCGACTGGGCGCGAACCCTCGTCATCCTCGGGATCGAGTCGGTCGACGCCGCGAGCGCCGCGGATACGCTGCACGTGCTGCTCAAGTACCGCCAGGACATCGAGCGCGCAGCGAAGGAGCTGCTCGCCGCCGATGCTTGAGCTTCTCTCAGGCTTCGTCGGTGAGCTGCGCTCGGCAGGGCTGCCCGTCTCGCTCACCGAGCACCTCGACGCCGCCCGCGCGCTGAAGCACGTGCCGTTGGAGGACCGAGACGCGCTCGGGGTCGCGCTCGGCGCGACCCTCGTGAAGTCCGCCGGTCACTGGCCAGCCTTCGAGACGGCGTTCGAGGTCTATTTCTCGGCGCGGCTCGCCCCCCGGGCACAGGCAGGCGAGGAGGGTGCCGGCGACGTTCCGCCGAAAGGCTCCCGCGCCGCGCCGCGCTCGTGCCCTGCTGACGCGCCGCCTGATGCAGCGGTGACGCCGGAGGGCGCGGGGGCCGAGCCGATGAGCCCCACCGAGCTCGCATCGCTGCTGTTGCAGGCAATGCGTCGAGGAGACCCTGCGCTCGCCGCCGCGCTTGCGCGCCATGCCGTCGACCGCTACGCCGCCCTCGAGCTCGGACGGCCTGTCGGGGGGACCTACTACCTGCACAGGACGCTCCGTCACCTCGACCTCGAAGGGCTGCTCCAGCGACTCCTCGAAGCGGAGCGGCACGAGCGCGAGCTGACCGCGCTCGAGGAGCGGCTGATCGCCGACGAGTACCGGGCGCGCATCGCCGCGCTCCGCAAGGCGGTCGAAGCCGAGATCCGGCGCCGTCTGCTCCTGGACCGCGGCGCGCGAGCGCTCGCGAGATCGGTTCGGCAGCCGCTCCCAGAGGACGTCGACGTCATGCATGCGAGCCGAGAGGAGCTCGCCGCGCTGCAACGTGCGCTCCAGCCGCTGTCGCGGAGGCTCGCGGCACGCCTCGGGCACAAGCGCCGGCATCGCCGGGACGGAGCGCCGGATTTCCGCGCGACGATGCGTCGCTCGCTCTCGACCGGCGGGGTCCCGGTAGAGCCTCGCTTCCGCCATCCGCGTCCTTCGAAGCCCGAGATCTTCGTCATCGCCGACGTCTCCGGCTCGGTCGCGTCCTTCGCCCGCTTCACGCTCGAGCTCATGTACGCGATCAGCGCGCAGTTCTCCAGGGTTCGCAGCTTCGTCTTCGTCGACGGCATCGACGAAGTGACCCACGTCTTCGAGCGAGCCGACGAGCCTGGCGTCGCCGTGCGCCGCATCATGGACGAAGCCGACGTCGTATGGCTCGACGGGCACTCGGACTATGGGCATGCGCTCTGCGAGTTCGATCGGCGATGGGGCGCAGAGATCACCTCGCGTGCGACGCTGCTCGTGCTCGGCGACGCTCGGAACAACTACCACGCCTCGGGCGCGTGGGCTCTCCAGGGGCTTCGCCGTCGGGCGCGTCGCGTCTACTGGCTGAACCCCGAGCCCCGCGAGTACTGGGGCTCGGGAGACTCGATCCTGGCGGAGTACGCGATCCACTGCGATGCTGTCGTCGAGTGCCGCACGCTGCGCCAGCTCGAGCGCTTCGTCGCCGAGCTCGCCTGAGGGCCCGAGGCCGACGCGATGGAGGAGCTCACGCGGCTCGTCCTCGTTCGCCACGCCGAAGCGGTCTGCAACGTCACCGGCGTGGTGGGCGGCGTCCGGGGCTGTACGGGGCTGACGCCGTCGGGGCGAGCGCAGGCTGAAAGGCTCGCCGTCCGGCTCGCCCGGACCGGTGAGCTCGGCCGTGTCGGCGCGCTCTGCTCGTCGGTGCTCCCGCGCGCTGTCGAGACCGCACGGATCCTCTCTCCTGGGCTCGAGGGTCCCGGCAGGGAGGCGCCGGAGGTGGAGGCCGACTGCGCGCTCTGCGAGCTGCACCCCGGTGCCGCCGACGGGCTTTCCTGGGACGAGCTCCTCTCACGGTTCGAGGCCCCCGACTGGGACGTCGACCCGAGCAAGCCGATCGCGCCGGGCGGGGAGACGTGGACGGGTTTCGTGGCACGCGCCGCGGCGGCGCTCGAGCGCCTCGTGGAGGTGTACCAGGGGCAGACCGTCGTCGCCGTCACCCACGCGGGGGTGATCGAAGCGAGCGTGCTGCGTTTCCTGCCCGTCGATTCGAGGGTCGCGCGCCTCGGGTTGCACACCGCGCACGCCTCGCTCACCGTCTGGCAGCACCGGGGCGGCCCCGAGGGTGCCGCCGGTCGACGGTGGCTGCTCGAGCGGTACAACGACGCGGCGACGGCCTGATCCGAGGCGGGGGTTGGCCCCAGCGCTCTGGTTGGGACGGACTTCGAGCGACGAGCCGAGGTGAGGACGCGTCAGGACCGCAGCAGCTCCGCGACGTCGAAGGCGAGGTCGAGCGACTGGCGCGCGTTGAGACGCGGGTCGCACATCGTCGTGTAGCGCTGGTCGAGGTCGTCCTCGACGACGGCCTCCGCCCCGCCCAGGCATTCGGTCACGTCGTCTCCGGTGAGCTCGACGTGGACGCCTCCTGGCCAGGTTCCCATCGCGCGGTGGACGGCGAACCACTCCTGGAGCTCGGCCACGATGTCCTCGAAACGTCGGGTCTTGTGCCCGTTCTCGCTGGTGAAGGTGTTCCCGTGCATGGGGTCGCTGACCCAGACGACGGGGTGGCCGGCGTCGCGCACGGCCTCGATCAGGGGCGGCAGCGTGTCGGCGACCTTGCCTTTCCCGATGCGCGTGATCAGCGTCAGGCGCCCCGGCGAGCGCTCGGGGTCCAGCCGCTCGCACAGCGCGAGCACCTCGTCTCGGGTGGCGGACGGGCCGAGCTTCACGCCCACGGGGTTGATCACCCCCGAGAGGAACTCCACGTGCGCGCCGTCGAGCTGGCGCGTGCGCTCCCCGACCCACAGGAAGTGCGCAGAGGTGTCCACCCAGTCGCCAGAGAGGGAGTCGCGCCGGGTGAGCGCCTCCTCGTAATGGAGGATGAGCGCCTCGTGGCTGGTCCAGAAGTCGGTCTCGTGCAGCCCTTCTTCGGCGACGAGGTCGATGCCGCACGCGGCCATGAACCGCAGCGCCCGGTCGATCTCGGTCGCGATCTGCTCGTAGCGGCGCCCCTCTGCGGAGGAGGCGACGAACTCCTGGTTCCAGCGGTGGACGAGCGAGAGGTCCGCGAAGCCGCCCTTCGTGAAGGCGCGCAGCAGGTTCAGCGTGGCGGCCGCCTGGTGGTAGGCCGCGACGAGCCGGGAGGCGTCGGGTCTACGTGCTACGGGGTCGAACGCCTCGTCGTTGACCATGTGCCCTCGGAACGCCTCGAGCTCGACTCCGTCGACGCGCTCGACAGGGGAGGTTCGCGGCTTTGCGAACTGGCCCGCGATGCGCCCGACCTTCACGACCGGCACGCCGGCGGCGTACGTGAGGGTCACCGCCATCTGCAGCACGACCTTGAGCTTGTCTCTGATCGTGTCGGCGCTGAACTCCCGGAATGACTCTGCGCAGTCGCCGGCCTGGAGCAAGAACGCCTCGCCTCTCGAGACAGCGGCCAACGACGAGGTGAGGCGGCGGGCCTCGCTCGCGATGACGAGAGGGGGCAGCGCGGCAAGGGTCGCCTCGGCGTCCTTGAGAGCGGCGGCGTCGGGCCAGTCGGGCTGTTGGGCGGCCGGTCGCGACCGCCAGGAGCTCGTGTGCCATTCGCCGAGGGGTTCGCCGGACCTGTTCGCAGGCATGCTCCAAGCGTAGGTCCTGCGCGAGGGGGTGTCGGATGCGTACGCTGCGAAGATGCCCCGCCCGCAACATGCCGAGGGCGAGGCTGGGCGGCAGGTGGCCGTGGTGTCGCCTCGGCCGGAGCGGGTGGGTCTGCTCGGCGGGACCTTCGACCCGCCGCACTGCGGTCACGTCGCCGCGGCGACCGCCTGCGTGCGCGCGCTCGCGCTCGACCGGCTGCTCCTCGTCGTGGCGAACGAGCCGTGGCAGAAGGTCCCGCTCCGCTCCGTCACCCCGGCGGAGGACAGGTTCGCGATGGTCGAGGCAATGGCGCGGCTCGTGCCTCGGGCCGAAGCGTCCCGGCTCGAGATCGATCGCGGGGGCCCGAGCTACACGGCGGACACCGTGGACGTGATCAAGGCGGACGCGGCGCGCCGGGGTGTTGCTCTCGACCTCTACCTCGTCGTCGGCTCCGATCTCGTGGGAGCGCTCGAGACCTGGGAACGGGTCGAAGACCTGCGGGCCTCGGTGACCCTGGCGGTGGTCTTCCGTCCCCACAGCGTCGCCCAGCTCCCACCTGGATGGCGCGCCGTGCTCGTGGTGGACGACGCCGTCGACGTGTCGAGCTCGGAGGTGCGCGACCGGCTCGGGCGGGGACTGCCCGTGGACGGTCTCGTGCCCGCCGAGGTGATCCGTTGCATCCGCTCGCGCGGTCTGTACGCTGTCGGTGGATGAAGTCGTCGATCTTGGGCACGGCGAGCAGAGGGTGCTCGCGTCAGGGTTGTCGATGACCGTGGCGGACGAGCGCAGGCCGGGCCAGGAGCGCCGCCCGGTGCGTCGCGAGCGGCGAAGGGCGCGCCGGCTGCGGCGCCTGTACGCGCTCGGCGGTCTGGCCGTGCTCGCGGCGTTCCTCGCTGCGACCGTCGTCGTCGTGGACATGGTCCATTGACGACGCCTGCAGCGGCGCTCGCCGCCGCCGCAGCAGCCGACGAGAAGCTGGGCAACGACACGGTCGTCCTGGCGATGGGCGACGCGCTCGGTGTCGTGGACGCCTTCGTCGTGACGAGCGGCAGGAGCGTCCGTCAGGTGCGCACCCTCGTCGAGGAGGTGGAGCGTCGGGTGAAGGACCGTGACGGTCGGTCCCCCCTCAGCGTCGAGGGGCTGAGGGATGCGACGTGGGTCCTCATGGATTACGGCGACTTCGTCGTGCACGTCTTCGTCGAAGAGCTCCGGGCCTTCTACGACCTCGAGCACCTCTGGACGAGCGCGCCGCGGGTGCGCTGGCGGGAGCAGGCCGCGGGCTGACCTCGCGGACGCGGGCCAGGTCCCCGAGAGCGATTGCGCGGGACCACGGCTCGGCAGCACCAAAGCTCAGGGGCCCGCAGGCGACGTCGTCGTCGAGCTCGGCGTGGTGGTCGAGCTCGGCGTCGTGGCCGAGCTCGGCGTCGTGGTCGAGCTCGGCGTGGTGGTCGAGCTCGGCGTGGTGGTCGAGCTCGGCGTGGTGGTCGAGCTCGGCGAAGGTGTCCGCAAGGAGGCGTACTGCGACTCGTGCACGGGGGATGTCGCCTGGGCTCCCGTCTCCACGGGCACTTCGATCGGAGCGCCGTCGATCTGGAAGATCACCCCGGCGCCGGGCATGATCGCCGTCACGGTGTAGACGACCTGCGCGACCCCGAGGACCTCGCGTATGCCCGACAATGTGCCGAAGCCGGCGCTGAAGTCCAATGTCGCGATCTTGTT
>JAJYMD010000407.1 GCA_021787255.1 Actinomycetes bacterium
GGCGGCGGCGAGCGCCGCGTTCGGTCCCCGAGCCGGCGAGGTGCTGGAGCGCCACGGCGACCGTTGGCGCTTCGACGTCGCCGGCGCGAACCGGGTCCAGCTCGAGTCCGCGGGCGTCGCACGCGAGCAGATCTGGGCGTCTGCGCCCTCGACGGGCGGCGCATCCTTCTTCAGCGACCGCGCTGCGCGCCCCTGCGGCCGGTTCGGGCTGCTCGCCCGCCTCCGGTGACGCTCTACGACCGGAGGTTGCTCGCGCTCGTAGCATCGTCGGGACGATGAGCTCGGACCGCTTCTGCTACGAGGGCTACGAGGTCGACGGGGACCGCCAGCGCGTCGTCTGCCACTACTCGCTCGGTGCTCGCCGGTTCACCGAGGAGATCGCCTTCTCGCCCGGCGACCCCGAGCAGGGCGAGGCGTGGGCCGCCGCGTGGCGCTCGCCCGCCCTCCACGCGGCGGCCCGCATCCTGTTCCTCCTCGCCGGCGTCTCCTACTACAAGACGGCGGCACCGCCGGTGATCGACCTCGGCACCACCGCGACGAGCGAGGAGGAGCGCGCGTTCCTCCGCGCGTTCTACGTCGAGGGCCTCGCCGAGCTCGCCTATCGCAGCGGGCTCGACCTCTCCGGGCTCCAGGTCGTCGGTCCTGACGCGGCGTTCCGGGAGCCCGCGGAGGCGACGCTGCGCGCCGGACGACCCCTCGTTCCGTTCGGCGCGGGGATCGACTCGCTCGTGACCGTGTCGCGTGTCGCGCGTCGCCATCCGGGCACGTCGCTCTTCGTCGTCAGCCCGCCCGGCGACCGGTTCGCGGCGATCGAGGACGCCGCCGCGGCGACCGGACTGCCGGTCGTGCGCGCCGAACGGCGGATCGATCCTTCCGTGCTCCGCTCCGAGGAGCCCGGCTTCCTGAACGGTCACGTGCCGGTCACCGGCATCCTCTCCGCGGTCGCGCTGGTCGCGGCGGTAGCCGGCGGCCACGACGCGATCGTCATGTCGAACGAGCGGTCCGCGTCGGCACCGACGCTGTGGGACGGCGGCCGTCCGATCAACCACCAGTGGTCCAAGGGGGCAGCGTTCGAGTCGGCGTTCCGCCGGCTGCTCGTCGGGTCGCTCGAGCCCGCTTCGGCTCCCGCGTACTTCTCGTACCTGCGGTCCCGCTCGGAGCTGTGGGTGGCGCGGGAGTTCGCCCGTCTGGACCGCTACCACCGCGTGTTCCGGAGCTGCAACCGCGCCTTCGCGAGCGACCCGGCCCGCCGTCTCGACCGCTGGTGCGGCACGTGCGACAAGTGCTGCTTCGTCGACCTGGTGCTCTCCCCGTTCCTGCCCGCAAGAGAGCTTGCCGCGGTCTTCGACGGCCGCGAGCCGCTCGGGAACCCGAAGCTCGCGCCGAAGTTCCGAGCGCTCGTCGCCACCGGCGAGGAACCGAGACCCTTCGAGTGCGTCGGGGACGAAGAGGAGAGCCGCGCGGCCGCGGTCCTCGCCGCAGCGCGCGAGGACCGCGCGCGCACAGCCCAGCTCCAAGCGCTCGCCGAGGAGGTCCGCGCTGCCGCGCCCCAATGGAGCGACCCTGCCTCGCGCGACGCCGCGGTCCGCCGCCTGCTCGCTGCCGACGGGCCGGACTTCGTGCCTCCGCAGTACCGCGACAAGGCCGGACCGGCGATCGGGGCGAGTGCATCGGCGGCCGGGGCGGGGGGACCGGCGATCGGGGCGAGTGCATCGGCGGCCGGGGCGGGGGGACCGGCGATCCGAGCGAGGGGACCGGGCTCGCCGAACCGGCCGTCGCTGGGCTCGCCGAACCGGCCGTCGCTGGGCTCGCCGAACCGGCCGTCGCTGGGCTCGCCGAACCGGCCGTCGCTGGGCTGGTCGGACCTCGAGGACGCACGCGTCGGGCTCTTCGGGCTGCGGATGGAAGGCGCCGCCAACCTGCGTCGGCTGCGCCGCATGGGGGTCGTGCCGGTGGTCGTCGACGACCACCCGGCCGCGCCGGTCTTCGGGGGGCTGCGCGTCCTGTCGGGCGGCGAGGGGCTCGACGCGCTCGCGGCGTGCGAGGTGGTCGTGAAGAGCCCGGGGATCAGCCGGCGCAGCCCGGCGGTGAAGGCGCTCGTGGACGCGGGAGTCCCGGTCGCAGGCGGCCTGGGCCTGTGGCTCCAGGACGCGGACCGCGCGCGCGTCGCGTGCGTGACGGGGACCAAGGGGAAGAGCACGACCGCCGCGCTCGCCGGGCATCTGCTCGGAGGTCTCGGGCTTCGCTGCCTGGTCGCCGGGAACATCGGGCTCCCTCCCTGGGACCCCGGCGCCGGCGAGGACTGGGACTTCTGGATCGTCGAGACCTCGAGCTTCCAGGCGACCGACGTCGCGTCGTCGCCGAGGGTCGTCGCGGTCACGTCGCTCGCCCCCGACCACCTCGACTGGCACGGCTCGGAGGAGGCCTACTACCAGGACAAGCTGTCGCTCTGCAGCCAGCCGGGGGCCGCGCTCACGGTCGCCGACGCGTCGAGCGACGCCCTTCGGGCGCACGCGCACCTGCTCGGTCCTGAGGTCTGGTGGGTCGCGGAGGGCGACCCCGAGCTCGACGGTCCGTGGGTCGGAGCGCTCGCACTGCCCGGACGCCACTACCGGCGCGACGCGCTCGTCGCGCGCGCCTGCCTTGTCGGCCTCGGCGTCGACGACGCCTCCGACGACGCGCTGGTCGCGTCGGCTGCAGAGGGCTTCGAGCCTCTCGAGCACCGCTTCCGCTCGATCGGCGCAGTCTCGGGAGTCGAGTTCGTCGACGACTCGCTCTCCACCAACGTCCTGCCGACCATCGCCGCGCTCGACGCGCTCGGCGACCGGCCGGTGGCGCTCCTCGTCGGAGGCCACGACCGCGGCCTCGACTACGGGCCGCTCGCGGCGGCGCTCCGGTCGCGTCGCCACGAGACGCTCGTGGCGACGCTACCCACGGCGGGGGCGCGGATCGGAAAGGCCGTGCGGGAGGCGAAAGGAGGATCGGCCGCGACGGCGAGCCTGGAGGTCGCGGACTTCGACGACCTCTCGGGAGCGGTGGCCGCAGCGTTCTCCTGGGCGCGCGCGCACGGTGGCACGTGCGGGGGCCGTGGCGTGGTCCTGCTCTCCCCGGCAGCGCCGAGCTTCGGCCAGTTCCGCGACTACCGGGACCGGGCGGAGGCGTTCGCTGCTGCCATGCGCGCCTGCGAGCCGCTCGAGCCGCGTCGGCGCAAGGCGGCACTCACGGCGGGCCGATGAGCACGTGGGGGTTCATGATCCCATCGGGGTCCAGCGCGTGCTTGATCGCCCTGAACGCACGGATCTCCGCAGGGCTCCGGCTCAGCTCCAGCCATCTGCGCTTGGCGGTGCCGATCCCGTGCTCGGCGCTGATGCTCCCGCCGAGCTCCGCGACCGCCTGGAAGACCGCGTCGTCGACCCGTTCGTCCTCGGGAGCGACCCCGGTCACGTTCACATGCACGTTGCCGTCTCCGACGTGGCCGAAGAGCCAGACGGACGCCTCCGGGGCGACGGCGGCGACGATCCGAGGAAGTCGCTGCACCATGTCGGCGAGGACGCCATGGGGCAAGGTGACGTCGAGCTTGTGAGGAGGGGTGCCGAGCGAGCTCACCGCCTCGGTGTGACCCTCGCGGTAGCGGAACAGCGCGGCGATCCGCGTCGGGTCCACGGCGACCGCCGCGTCCTCGACGCCGGCGAGCGCCGCGACCGCGGCGGTGAGCTCCGCAGAGGGGTCGGCCGTCGCCGAAGCCTCCACGAGCAGGTAGGCCTCGTGGGGCGCCGAGAGCGGCGGCGAGGCGCCGGTCACGCGGCAGACGAGCTCGACCCCCGCGCGCAGCATCAGCTCGGCTGCCGAAAGGCTCGGGAGCGCGCGCCGGAGCTCCTGGGCCGCGACGACCGCCGACGCGGCGTCCTTCATCCCGAGGATCGCCGCGACGCGCGCGGGGGACGGTGGCACGAGCCGGAGCCGTACGGCGGTCACGATCCCGAGCGTCCCCTCACTGCCGCACATGAGCGAATGCAGCGGGTACCCGGTGTTGTCCTTCACGAGACCGCCGAGATGCTCGACGACCTCGCCGGAGCCGAGCACCGCCTGCACGCCGAGCACCTGCGCGCGCGTGTCGCCGTAGCGCAGGACGCGCAGGCCTCCGGCGTTGGTCGCGACGTTGCCGCCGATCGTCGCGCTGTCGCGTCCGCCCAGGTCCACCCCGTAGGACCATCCCGCCCTCAGCGCCGCGCCCTGGACGTCTGCGAGCGTGGCGCCGGCCTGCGCGGTCAGCTGCCCGGCCGTTGCGTCGACCGGTCCGATCGTGCCGAGACGCCCGAGGCTCATGACGACCTCACCGTGGAGCGGGACGCCTCCGCCGACCATCCCGGTGTTGCCGCCTTGGGGCACGATCGAGACGCCCTGCTCACGGCAGACCGCCACGACGGCCGCCACCTCCTCCACCGAGGAGGGGCGGACCACCGCGGGCGCTGCCCCTCGGAACCGCCCGGTCCAGTCCACGGCGTAGGACGCCACGACCTCGGGGTCCGTAAGGACGTGCGCCGGGCCCACCACCTCCATGAGCGCGCGGACCAACCGGGAGTCGACGGGAAGCACCGAAGGGGCCATCACGTGGCGCTACGTCGACAGCGGATCGAGCCCGACCAGCGCCGTGGAGACCTCCCACAGGCGCGACCGGACGCCCTCGTCTCGTGCTTCTGCCGGCACGCGGGCGAGGGCTGGCTCGGTGCCCTCGAGCTCTTTGCGGCCAGCGGGACCCCAGTACTGGCCGCCTGCGACGTCGTGAGCAGCCGCCGCGTGCAGCACCGGGATCGCACCCTGGGCCGCGGGTTGCAAGAACGCGTTGAAGAGCCGGCCGAGCCCCCGACCGACGAGCCCCGGTCCGAAGGGCCCGAGGTAGGACTGCGTCGCCTTCGGCGTCAGGTTCGTGGCCGCCGCACCGGGATGCGCGGCCAGCGCCATGATCGGGATGCCCGCCTCCCGGAGGCGGCCGTCGAGCTCGAACGCGAAGCAGAGCGTAGCAAGCTTGCTCTGGGCATAGGCCTTGGACTTCCGATACCCGTCGTTCGGGTCCAGGTGCTCGAAGTCGATGTGCCCCTCGTTCGCGCGAAGGCTGGAGAGGTTCACCACTCGGGCCCCGGTGGAGCGGCGCAGGAGCGGCATCAGCAGCCCGGTCAGGAGGAAGTGCGCGAGGTAGTTGACCTGGAGGTGCTCCTCGAAGCCGTCCTCGGTCCTGCGGTAGGGCACCGCCATCACTCCGGCGTTGTTGACGAGCAGGTCGAGACGGTCGTGTGCGTCGCTGATCGCTGCGGCTCCGGCGCGCACCGAGGCGAAGCTCGTGAGATCGGTCTCGACGACTTCGAGCTCGGCTCCGGTGACGCTCGCCTCGATCTCCTGCTCGACCCTTGCGCCGAGCGCAGGATCCCGGCACAGGACAACCACGTTCGCACCCTTGGCGGCGAGCCCCCTGGCGACCTCTTTGCCGATCCCGTTGGTCGCGCCAGTCACTGCGCACACCTTGCCGCCGAGATCAGGGAGTGTCTCGAGTGACCACATCGCCCCTCCCTACCCTGTTGCGCCCGCTCGTCTGCTCCTCCCGCGGGGCGAGCCTACAGGGCCCGGCTCCGAGCCGACGGCGAGCTCCCCCCGTCAGCCGCCGTCAACCGAGTCTTGGTGGGCAACCTGGCCGTCGTCGACGGACTCGCGAGGGTTCGCCCCGCCGGGGTGCTGCGCGACCTGGAGACGACGAGGCGTTCAGGCGGGTTCGCCTCCTGGTGCTGCGCGACCTGGAGACGACGACCGGCCCGCACGTCCCGCCCGCGCACCGGTCCGGCGCTCCTCCGGGAGAACCACACCCCTGTGGCAGAATGCACGCGACCCCAAACGTGAAGCGGGGTCCCCCCGAAACGTGAAGACCTCCCAGAGCCTGGGATGGGACTCGAACCCATGACCTGCGCGTTACGAGTGCGCTGCTCTGCCGACTGAGCTACCCAGGCGTGTCGTCGGTGCGCTCACGACGCCCGGCGGCGCACCCATGGTACGCGCGTCGGAGGACGCGCTCGGAAGCGCTCAGCCGCCGAGGCGTCCGAGCCTCACGAAGAGCGACTCGAGCAGCAGCGTCTCCTGGGCGTTCCGCCGAAGCGCCATGGCGGCGTCGGAGACGAGGGCGACGGCGGCCGCGTCCCCTTTCGCCACGTCGGGGCGCCAGGACCCGGCGTTCCCCACCGCGTCTGCCGCCGGCGCCGCCGCCGAGTCCGTGAGCCGCTCCAGGTACGCGCGGGCGAGCACCCCGAGGCCGGTGCGCAGCTCCTCGGTCCGCCAGCGCCGTTCTTCGCGGTGATGCCGGTCGAGAAGTTCCTTGCGCCCGGGGACGCCCCGCTCGCCCAACGTCTTCGCTTCGGCCTCCGCGGCCGCGACCTCCGCTTCGTGCTCGGCGCGCAACGGCCCCAGCGCGCCGTCGGTGGCGGCGAGGACCTCACGGGCCAACGCGGCGGCGGCCGCGCCGCGCCCGTCGAGACGTGCCGGGATCGACCGCCAGAGCGCGAGCCGATCGGCGAAGCCAGGGTCTTCGGCGAGCAGGCGGGCGCGCTCGACGTTCCCCCCTGCGCCCTCGGCGACGAGCCGCGCACGAGCGGGGTCCGTGCCGCGCTCGACCAGCCATGCGACGATCGTCTCGGACCGAACGGGAGGGAACACGACCTCGACGCAGCGGCTCGCGACGGTCGCGAGGTCGGGCGGCACCTCGTCGGCGAAGAGGACGAACACCGTCGTCGCTGGCGGCTCCTCGAGGGTCTTGAGGAGCGCCGGGACGGCACGTTCCGCGAGGTGCACGTCACCGACGAGGAGCACCTGCCGCGCCGCCTCGAGCGGGCGGCGCAGCGCGAGCCTCCCCAGCCGCCGGGCGTCGTCCACGTCGATCGCGGCTCCGTTCCGCTCGACGGCGACGACGTCAGGATGGGTCCCCTCGAGGACGCGACGGCACGTGCCGCACGTGCCGCACCCTCCGCCGGGGCAGAGCAAGGCGGCGGCGAAACCGGCTGCCGCGGCCCGTGGACCCGACCCCGGCTGACCGACGAACAGGTAGGCGTGGACGGGACGGCGCGCCGCAGAGCGCAGGGCGCCCACCGCGAGCTCGTGGCCGACGACCCCGTCGAACAGCGCCGCGACGGGCGGCTCCTCGGCGTCCGGCGATGTGCTCATGACCGGTGCGCGTCGACGCCCTCGACGCCGAGCCTCTTCTCCACGACGCCGCGAACCGCAGCTGCCACGGCTTCGACGCTCCCGACCCCGTCGACGACCGCCCAGCGGTCAGGGTCTTGCGCTGCGAGGGTGAGATAGCCCTCGCGGACCCTCGAGAAGAAGGCCTCGTCGAGCCGCTCGAGCCGGTCGGCCGACGCGTGCTCGATCCTCCCGCGGGCAATGGCAAGCGGAACGTCCACGACGACCGTGAGGTCCGCCGCCACCCCGCCGGTCGCCCACTCCACCAGCTGGCGCAGCTCTGGGACCTGCAAGCCCCGACCGTACCCCTGGTAGGCGAGCGTCGAAGGCGAGAAACGGTCGGTCACGACGACGCGTCCAGCGTCGAGCGCAGGGCCGACCACCTCGGCGACGTGCTGCGCGCGGTCCGCGGCCATGAGGAGCGCCTCCGCTCGCTCGTGGAGAGCCTGGTGACCGGGTTCGAGCAGCAGACGACGGAGTGCGCGTCCGAGCTCGGTCGCCCCGGGCTCGAAGGTGAGCAGCGCACCAAGCCGCTCCGCCAGGATCGTCGCCTGCGTCGATTTCCCGCTCCCGTCGACGCCTTCCAGCGCGATGAGCCGGCCTCGCGCAGGCGTCACTCGTCCGCCGCCTCCACGGGCACATCCGCAGGGGCCTGGGGGTTCCTCCCCGGAGATCTCTTCGCTGCAGCCGTCTTCTTCGCCGGGGCCTTCTTCACCGCAGCGGTCTTCTTCGCCGGGGCCTTCTTCGCCGGGGTCCGGGCCGCCGCCGTCTTCTTCCCCGGGGTCCGGGCCGCCGCCGTCTTCTTCGCCGGGGTCTTCTTCGCCGTACGCCGGCGCGACGGCGGTCCGGCCAACCTGCGCTCGGCGAGCAGCTCGGCCGCCCGCTCGATCGTGACGGTCGCCGGGTCGTCGCCCTTGCGCAGCGAGGCGTTCGTGGTGCCGTCGGTCACGTACGGGCCGAACCGGCCCTCGCGTACGACCACCGGCATCCCCGTCTCCGGGTCGGGACCGAGCTCGCGCAGCGGCTCCGAGGTCGTCCCGCGCGCGCGTCGGGTCTTCGGCTGCGCGAAGAGCGCCAGCGCCTCGTCCAAGGTGACGGTCAGCAACTGCTCTTCGGAAGCAAGGCTGCGAGTGTCGGTCCCACGCTTCAGGTACGGGCCGAACCGGCCGTTCGCAGCGAGGATCTCCTCGCCGCTCTCCGGATCGGTGCCGACGACGCGTGGCAGCCGCAACAGCTCGAGCGCCTGCTCGAGGGTCACGGTCGCAGGGGACATCGACTGGAAGAGGGAGGCCGTACGCGGCTTGCGGTCACCGTCCGTCGCGCTGCCGAGCTGGACGTACGGGCCGAACCTCCCGGCCCGCACCTGCACGTCCAGCCCGGTCTCGGGGTCGTTCCCGAGCACACGGTCGCTCGACGGTGCGTCCAAGAGCTCCTCGGCCCGCTCGAGGGTCAGCTCGTCAGGGGGCAGGTCCTCGGGGATGGGCGCCCGGTCGTCGCCGCGCTGGAGGTAGGGACCGTAACGTCCGACCCGTGCCACGACCGGACGCCCTTTGGAGTCGACACCGATGGGGATCGAGTTGATCTCGCGCGCGTCGATGGCTCCGAGATGCTCGGCGACCGCCTCCCTCAGGCCCAGTCGGGTGGTCTCGGGCCGAACCCCGGCGTGGGCGGCACCTCCGGCCGCGCCCGCACCGTCACCTTCGGCTGCGCCGTCGGCCCGTTCCTCTCCGAAGTAAAAGCGCGTGAGCCACGGGAGCGCCTCCTCGCGCCCGCTCGCGATCTCGTCGAGGTCGTCTTCCATCGCCGCGGTGAAGCCGTAGTCCACGAGGTCGGGAAAATACCGCTCGAGCAGGCCGACGACCGCGAACGCGGTGAAGCTCGGCACGAGCGCACTGCCCTTCTTCCAGACGTACCCACGGTCGAGGATCGTCCCGATGACGCTCGCGTAGGTGGAGGGGCGCCCGACGCCGAGCTCCTCCATCGCCTTGACCAGCGATGCCTCGGTGTAGCGCGCCGGTGGCTGGGTCGCATGGGCACCGGGCTCGAGCTCCATCGCGCGCACCGCGTCGCCTTCGGCGAGCCGCGGGAGGAGGACCTCGCGGTCGGCCCGCTCCGCCTCGGGGTCGTCCTCCCCTTCGACGTAGGCACGGAGGAAGCCGGGAAAGGTGATGACCCTTCCGCTCGCGGAGAACTCCACCTCGGTGCCGCCGAGCATCGGTGACGCCTCCGGAATGGTCGCGACCATGCGGACCTGTGCGCTCGTCCCCGTCGCGTCGACCATCTGTGAGGCGACCGTCCGCTTCCACACGAGCTCGTAGAGGCGGAGCTCGTCTCCGTGCAGCACCTGCGCAGCCTCCTCCGGCGTGCGAAAGACGTCCCCTGCCGGACGGATCGCTTCGTGCGCCTCCTGGGCGTTCTTCACCCTGCGCTCGTAGCGACGCGGCTCGGGCGGGACGTACTCGCTGCCGTAGAGGCTGACAGCTTGCGCACGGGCCGCCGTGAGCGCCTCGTCCGAGAGGGTCGTCGAGTCGGTCCGCATGTAGGTGATCCAACCCTGCTCGTACAGGCGCTGGGCGACCTGCATGGCGCGCTGCGCGCTGAAGCGGAGCTTGCGACCGGCCTCCTGCTGGAGCGTCGAGGTGATGAACGGCGCCGCGGGAGAGCGCCGGAACGGGCGCTCGGTGACCGACCGCACCGTGAAGATCGCGGCGGTGAGGCCTTCGGCGAGCACACGGGCTTCGTCTTCGCCGAGCACACGGACCCGGTCGCGATCGACCTCACCGCGCTCGTCGAAGTCCCTTCCGGTGGCCACGGCCATCCCGTCGAGCGCGACGAGCGCGGCCGAGAACTGGGGTTGCTCGCGGGCACCTTCGGCGGCGGTCCCGCCGGCGTCCGCGCTCCGGGTCCCCGTCGTCGAGAAGGTGCCCTCCACGCCCCACCAGGTCGCGGAGCGGAACCGCATGCGCGCCCGCTCGCGCTCGACGACCATACGCGTCGCGACACTCTGCACCCGGCCAGCCGACAGGCGCGGCATCACCTTGCGCCAGAGGACCGGAGAGACCTCGTAGCCGTAGAGCCGATCGAGGATGCGCCGGGCCTCCTGCGCGTCCACGAGGCGGCGGTCGAGATCCCGCCACTCCTGCACGGCTCGCCGGATCGCCGCCGGGGTGATCTCGTGGAACACCATGCGCTTGACCGGGACGCGTGGCGAGAGCACCTCGGTGAGATGCCATGCGATCGACTCGCCCTCCCGGTCCTCGTCGGTCGCGAGGTAGAGCTCGTCGGCTTCCTTGAGCTTCGCCTTCAGGTTCGCGACGACGGACCTCTTCTCGGGCGAGACCACGTAGAGCGGCTTGAAGCCGTTGTCGACGTCCACCCCGAGGCGGGCCCAGTCCTCGGCCTTGTAGGCAGCGGGCACCTCGTCGGCCCCTCGCGGAAGGTCCCGGACGTGGCCGACGGACGACTCGACCACGAATTCCGGCCCGAGCATCCGCGAGATCGTGCGCGCCTTCGCGGGCGACTCCACGATGACGAGCGCCTTAGCCATCGACTGATCTTCTCCTGTCCCGGGCGCTGGCCACCGGACCTCCTCCCTGCCTCACGACGACGACAGGCTCCTGGCTCCTCCAGGCATTGTCAAGGTATCCGCACGCCTGGACGCGACCGCGCACGCCCCCCGGCTCGACCGAGCCGCCCGAGGTAGCCGTGCCCCGACGCGCTCAGTCCGCTGCTGCAACCGACGGAGCGGCCTGCGCCGCCACGGCCTCGGGGACCGGGACGTCCATCCCCGGGGCCTTGCGCTTCGAGAAGGCGATCGCGGCGAGCAGCACCACGAGGGAGACGCCCGCGATGACGTACCGGACGTCGCTGTGACGAAGGCTGATGACCGCGGGGAGCACCAGCAGCGAGACCAGGTTCATGACCTTGACCATCGGGTTCAGCGCGGGGCCGGCCGTGTCCTTGAAGGGGTCACCGACCGTGTCGCCGATCACCGCGGCCTTGTGGGGATCGGACCCCTTGCCGCCCTCGTGGCCGTCTTCGATGTACTTCTTCGCGTTGTCCCACGCACCACCCGAGTTCGACAAGGTGTTCGCCATCAGCTGGCCAGTGAGGATCGCGGCAGCGAGGAAGCCGCCGAGCGCGAGGTAGTTGATCCCGAATCCGACGATCACCGGAGAAAGGATGGCGAGCAGGGCGGGAGTGGCGAGCTCCCGCTGGGCGGCCGCGGTGCAGATGGAGATCACGCGTCCGTACTCGGGGGTCTCGGAATAGTCCATGATCCCCGGGTGATCGCGGAACTGGCGGCGCACCTCCTGGACGACGGTGCCCGCGGACCTTCCGACGGCGCGGATGGCCAGCGACGAGAAGAGGAACGCGATGGATCCGCCGACGAGCAGTCCGACGAAGGTCGTCGGGTCCGACACGTTCACCTCGGTGAGCGGATTGTGGAAGAGCGTCGCCGTCGGCAGCTTGAGCTGCGAGCCCACCGTCTCGACGAACGACGCGAAGAGCGCGACGGCCGCGATGACCGCGGAACCGATCGCGATGCCCTTGGTGATCGCCTTGGTGGTGTTGCCGACCGCGTCGAGGCTCACCATGATCCGCTCGCCCTCGCCGGTGAACTCCCCGGACATCTCGGCGATGCCCGCGGCGTTGTCCGACACCGGCCCGAAGCTGTCCTCGGACACCACCATGCCGGTCGTCGCGAGCAGGCCGATCCCGATGAGCGCGACCAGGTACAGCGACAGCTCGATGTTGCCGCCGCCGAGGCCGATCGCGACGCCGATCGCGACCGCGATGGCGATGATCGCCC
>JAJYMD010000210.1 GCA_021787255.1 Actinomycetes bacterium
CTGGCGGGGAGACCGTCCAGGTGACGAACCACGGTGAGGTTGCGGCCGTGATCGTCCCGCCCGACACGGACCTGTTCACTGAGCTCGTGTCTCGAGGACAGGTCCGTGTTGCCCGTCGCCCACCCTCCGGCCTGCGATCGATCGCCCGACGCCGAGGTGGGAAGTCCAGCGAGGAGATCGTGGACGACCTTCGCGGGCGATGGTGAGGAGTGGTGCGGACCGTCTACCTGGACACCTCGGCGGCGATGAAGCTGGTCATCGAGGAAGCAGAGTCCGACGCGCTCGTCGACGAGCTGGCTTCCGACGACGACCGGCGGCTCGTCTCGTCGTGGTTGCTCCACACCGAGATGCACTGCGCGGCCGGCCGGCACCCCCGTGAAGTTGACCTCGACGCGGTGTGCTCCGTGCTCGACACGGTGAGCCTGGTCGACCTCACCCGAGGTGACCTGCTCGCCGCCGGGACGCACGCGCCGCTGCGCTCGAACGACGCCATCCATCTCGCGGTCGCGCTGCGGATCGGCAGCGACGAGATCGTCACCTACGACGCTGAGCTTGCCGCCAGGGCGCAGTCGGCCGGGCTCGCGGTGCGCTCGCCGGGCGCACGAACTTCCTGACGTCCACCCGGACTCGAGCTCCCCACTCGGGCAGGAAGGCGCCTGCGGTGGCAGCCCCAACCGCCGGGTCTGTGCCTATATCTCGATGATGCGAACGTGGGCGTCGAGATGGCGGAGGTCAGCCGGGTCGCTGGTGATGATGCTTTGGTCGCGCCGGCGTGCATTGAGCACCACGCTCGCGTCGATGGGATCGCGAGTACCTCGCTTCCCACACAGGATGCCGGCGGCCTTGGCGTTCGGTTCATCGAGGGGAGGGACGGTGACGTTGGCGAGGTGCAGCGTCCTTGCGAGGCGGACTTGGCGCGGACCCGACCGCCATGCCTGAGCCAACGGGCCGGCCGGGATGTCGAGAGGGAGTCCAGCCGCGTGCGCTTCGTCGAGTAGCGCCTGCATCTTTCGATCAGCCCGTTCGATGGCGATCAAGGCTCCGGTATCGAGCGTGACGCCCGGCATCAGTCGAGACCCAGAGCTCGTCGCGCCCAGCGCCGGTCTTCGTCGGATGGTCCGCCCGTTTCTGCAGCCATCTCGGCGAGAAGTGCTGCCAGGTCCTCGTAGTCCTGGCGCTCGGCGAGCGTGGATGCGATGTAACCGGAGAGCGAGCTCGCTCGGCCCTCGTCGACCGCCCGACGTGCGCTTGCGAGCACTTCGTCCGGGAGGCTGATGGCGATCTTCGTGGTCATACCGCCATCATACCAGCAGGTCGCCGTCGCCTCGCGGATCCCCCGTTGATCTCCCATTGCTCCCCCATCGTGGGCGATAACGGCGTGCGATCAGCGCCGGTGACGGTGGGCAGGAGATGACGAAGCCGCAGGTCAGTGGCTACATTCGTTCGTGGCGGCTGGTCATCAACACACGGATAGGTTCACGGATCTGGCTCAGGCTCAGCCCTCAGTGCCGTCGCGTACGACCACGACGGGACAGTGCGCGTGCGTGGTCACGAACGCGCTCACCGAGCCGAGGAGCATGCCGGCGAACTCGCCACGCCCCCGGCTCCCCACGACGATGAGCGACGCGTGGTCGGACGCTTCCGCGAGCACCTTGCTGGGTGGTCCCTCGACGACGGAAAGGCTGACGGTCGTCGGGAGCTCGGTTCCCAGCACCTCCTTCACCTCGCGCTCGAGCACCTCCCTCGTGTCTGTCTCCGGGTCCCAGCCAACGGGCATCGACACTGTCCATCCGTAGCTCGTCGGGGGGTGCCAGACGGCCATCACCAGAAGGGGCGTGCCGGTCAACGCGGCGTAGCGGGCCGCCCAGGCCAGCGCCCTCTTCGAATTCTCGGAGCCGTCGACGCCGACGACCACCGGTTTGGCATCTGCATGCGGGGCATCTGAGATGGTCATGACCACTTCCTACGTCGCCTGCCGGCACTTGGACAGGGCATTGTGTCACGTTCCAGCGGCACGCCCCGCTGCACCTCTGCGCGCTCTTGCGCGCAGGTTCCTGCCGCAGCCGGAGGGCCGCTCGTATCAGTTGAGGTCACGTCAGAGAGACGTCGACGCCGGGACGAGGATCACCGCGTGGTGGTCCTGGCGGACGAGCTGCAGCGGTGCGCCGACGATCGCGCGCCGGTCGGGGTCGTCTTCGACGCCGATGACCGCAGCCGACCCGGAGCATTGGTCCAATGCGTACAGGATCGCTGCCACGCAGTCGACGTCCCTGTCGGCGTCGACGTACACGTCGAGGTGGACGCCCGCCGCCTCGACCGGAGCGGCGTCAGCTCGGAGCTGGCAATGTCACAGGCGTGAGATCGCTCCTCCCGCCACCTTTGTCGCCGATGTCCGCCGTGGACCTTTTCGAGGCGTACGCGCTTCCGGCGCGTGCAGTCCGCACCCCCTTCGTCCGCTGCAACATGGTCTCGACCCTCGACGGGGCGACCTCGGTGCAGGGTCGCTCGGGCCCGCTCGGCGGCCCCGCCGACCGGCGCGTGTTCCACGTGCTGCGATCGCTGGCCGACGTGGTCCTCGTCGGAGCCGGGACGGTGCGCTCCGAGCGGTACGGCCCGGCGCGCCTCGACGACGACCTGCGCGTGCGCCGTATCTCCGAGGGCCGCTCGCCGGTGCCGCCGATCGCCGTGGTCACCGGGTCTGGCGACCTCGACTGGCGGGCATCGTTCTTCACCGACGCCGAGGTGCGGCCGCTCGTCTTCGTCGCCGGCGCCGCCCGCCGGCGGATCGGCGAGCGTGCTCAGCGCGTCGCCAACGTGGTGGTGGCAGGCGAAGAGCGTGTGGATCCGCGTCTCGTTCTCGAGCACCTGGGCCGCGCCGGCCACCGCTCGGTGCTCCTGGAAGGCGGGCCGACCCTGAACTCAGCCGTGCTCAGAGCAGGGCTGCTCGACGAGCTGTGCCTCACGATGCCCCCGCGCCTCGTCGCCGGGGACGGTCCGCGTCTGGTGACCGGGCCGGAGCTTGCTCGACCGCTCGAGCTCGAGATCGTCCACCTCCTCGAGGAGGACGGACTTCTCTTCTTTCGCCTGGCCGTTCCGCGCTCGTGAGCAGGAAGGCAGGGCCGTCTGGGGCGCCGCCGCGCCCGCCGGCGGCCGATCCGGCCGAGTGCGTCCCCTCGAGGGCGCGCTCGGCGCAGGTGGGGCAGAGGCCTCGGTACGTGATCTCCGCCCCGGTCACACGGAACCCTCCGCGCGCGTCCTCGGCGAGCGCGGGCAGCGGCCCTGAGCGCGGCACGTCCCGGATCGTCTGGCAACCTTCGCACACCAGGTGGTCATGGCGGACGGCGGTGTTCGGGTCGTAGCGCTTCGGCCCACCGGCGACGTCGACCTCCAGGAGCTCCCCCATGGCGACGAGCTCGTTCAGCGTGTTGTAGACGGTCGCCCTGCTGATCTCGGGGAGCCGCTCTCTGGCGAGGTCGTGCACCTGCTCGGCGGTCAGGTGGACGTGCTCGCCGACGAGCACCTGTGCGACGGCGCGTCGCTGGGCGCTCAAGCGCCAGTCGCGCGCCCTCAGACGGGTGAGCAGGTCGACCGTCACGGACCCAGGGTACCCCTTGACATCTCTTGCATCGAATGTTAGAAGCAATCTAGACAAAGACTAAGTCTCATTGTAGACATAGGACAATGTCGATCCTGGATGCAGGACGATGGCCAGGCCACCGACCTCACCGACCTGCCCGGCGTGACCGACCTCACCGACCCATCACCGAAGGAGGAACCACATGAGCGGCGCCATGGACGAGAGCCCGACCACCCGCCCGACCACCCGCCCGACCACCCAGCCCACGCCCGCTGCCCGGCCGGCCACGAGCAAGGACTGGTGGCCGAACCAGCCGGACCTGAGCGTGCTGCGGCCCCGTGCCCCGCAGGCCAGCCCCCTGGGCGAGCACTTCGACTACGCCGCAGAGCTCGAGACCTTGGACTTCGACGCGTTGAAGCGGGACGTGATCGAGGTGATGACGAGATCGCAGGACTGGTGGCCCGCCGACTTCGGCAACTACGGACCCCTGTTCATCCGGATGAGCTGGCACGCCGCGGGCACCTACCGGATCCACGACGGACGGGGCGGGGGCGGCACGGGCGCGCAGCGGTTCGCCCCGCTCAACAGCTGGCCGACAAACGTGGGTCTCGACAAGGCCCGTCGGCTGCTGTGGCCGGTCAAGCGCAGGTACGGCCGCAAGGTCTCCTGGGCCGACCTGCTCCTCTTCGCCGGCAACTGCGCGTACGAGGCCATGGGGTTCCACACGTTCGGTTTCGGGTTCGGCCGCCAAGACATCTGGGAGCCAGAGGAGATCGACTGGGGTCCCGAGCGCACGTGGCTCGCGGACGAGCGCCACGACGCCGAGGGACGCATCGAGGGGCCGTTCGGCGCCGACCAGATGGGCATGATCTACGTGAACCCCGAAGGTCCGGGCGGCAACCCGGACCCGCTGCTCGCAGCGCAGCACATCCGCCAGTCGTTCGCCAGGATGGGGATGGACGACGAGGAGACCGTCGCGCTCATCGTCGGCGGCCACACCTTCGGCAAGGCCCACGGCGCGGTCGACGCAGGCTGCATCGGACCCGAGCCGGAGGCCGCGCCAGTCGAGCAGCAGGGGCTCGGGTGGAAGAACAGCTGCGGTGACGGCGCCGGCGCGGCGACGTGGACGAGCGGGCTGGAGGGGGCGTGGACCCGCGAGCCCACGAGGTGGGACAACGGGTTCCTGGAGAACCTGTTCGGCTACGACTGGGAGCTCACGACCAGCCCCTCGGGCGCGAAACAGTGGACGCCGGCGGATCCGGCGGCACGGGGCACGGTGCCCGATGCCCACGACCCGTCGAAGCGCCATGCGCCGATGATGCTCACGACGGACCTCGCGCTGAAGGCAGACCCGATCTACGAGCCGATCGCCAGGCGGTTCCACGAGCACCCCGATCAGCTGGCCGAGGCCTTCGGGAAGGCCTGGTTCAAGCTGCTCCATCGGGACATGGGGCCGCTGTCGCGCTATCTCGGACCCTGGGTCCCCGAGCCGCAGCTGTGGCAGGACCCGGTGCCCCCGGTGGACCACCCGTTGATCGGCGTAGAGGAGATCGCCGTGCTCAAAGCGAAGATCCTCTCGTCCGGCTTGTCCATCTCCCGGCTCGTGTCGACCGCGTGGGGGGCCGCGGCGAGCTTCCGGAGCACCGACAAGCGCGGGGGCGCGAACGGCGCGCGCATCCGACTTGCGCCGCAGAAGGACTGGGAGGTGAACGAACCGGACGAGCTGGCAAAGGTGCTCGGGGTCCTCGAGCGCATCCAGCAGGTCTTCAACGACGCTCATCCAGGAGGCGCGTCGGTGTCCCTCGCGGACCTGATCGTCCTGGGCGGCTGCGCGGCCGTGGAGCAGGCCGCGAGGGACGCGGGCTACGACGTCGAGGTCCCGTTCGCGCCGGGACGCACCGATGCGTCCCAGGAGCAGACCGACGTGGCGTCCTTCGCCGTGCTCGAGCCCCGGGCCGACGGCTTCCGGAATTACCTGCGGGCGGGGGAGAAGCTGGTGCCCGAGCAGCTGCTCGTCGAGCGGGCCTGCATGCTCGGCCTGACCGTCCCGGAGACGGCGGTGCTGGTCGGCGGGCTGCGGGCCCTCGACGCCAACGTCGGCCGATCGAAGCACGGAGTCCTCACCGAACGTCCCGGGACCCTGACGAACGACTTCTTCGTGAACCTGCTCGACATGGCGACCGAATGGAAGCCCGCAGCCGCGTCCGAGCACGTCTACGAGGGCTACGACCGCTCGAGCGGCGTGCGCAGGTGGACCGCCACGGCCGTCGACCTGGTCTTCGGATCGAGCTCCGAGCTCCGGGCCGTCTCGGAGGTGTACGCGAGCGACGACGCAAAGGAGAAGTTCGCACGCGACTTCGTCGCGGCATGGGACAAGGTGATGAACCTCGACCGCTTCGATCTCTCGAGACGCGGCTCCGGGCGAGGGGTGGGCCAATTGGCGTGACGCCCGGAGCCCGCTTGCGGCCCCTGGCTCGCGTACCGCTCGGCGTCACGTCGGCAAGGCTGTGGGGATGCCGCACCGCCTGATCCTGTGGGACATCGACGGGACGCTGCTCGCGACCGGTCGCGCGGGACGTGTCGCGCTGGAGCTCGCAGCGTGCCGCGCCGCCGGGCTGGACGGGGTTCCCGAGGTCGTGATGAGCGGCAAGACCGATCCGTTGATCGTCCGGGAGCTCCTCGCCGGCGCGGGCCTCGGACCTGCAGAAGTCGAGCGCGTGCTGCCCCGCGCGCTCGAAGAGTCGCACCGGATCCTCTCGGCCGCGGCCGACCAGGTCCGCGAGGAGGGCGCCGTCCACCCCGGCGTTCGGGAGCTGCTCGAAGCGCTCTCGGGGGTCCAAGGGGTGCGCCAGAGCCTGCTCACCGGCAACATCGCGCCGAACGCCCTCTTCAAGGTGCGTGCGTTCGGGCTCGACCGCCACCTGGACACGGAGATCGGCGCCTACGGGACAGACCACGACGAGCGCGACGGCCTCGTGCCGATCGCGCTCGAGCGGGCGCGGGCGCGGCGTGGAGAGACCTACCGCAGCGACGAGGTGTGGGTGATCGGGGACACCGCCCGGGACCTCAGCTGCGCGAGGGCCGGGGGGGTGCGCTGCCTGATCGTCGGCACTGGCCACGAGGGCTTCGACGCGGTGCGGGGCCTCGGCGCTGACGCCGTGGTCGAGAACCTGGCCCGCACCGACCTGGCGCTCGAGATCCTCGTCGGGGCCTCGGACGGCTCGGCCTCGGACGGCTCGGCCTCGGACGGCTCGGCCTCGGACGGCCGTGGCAGGGCGTAGGAAGGCTCAGGAGGCTCGAGAGGCCTGCGCGCGCGTCGCGCGCAGGCTCGCCTCGAGCGCCTGGAGGAGGTCGACCACCGGCGCACCTTCAGGGGCTCGGGGCTCCACGGCCACCGTGCCGCCGGCGCGCTTGCGTTCGATGAGGTCGGTGAGCCGCTCGCGGTATGCGTCGTGGTACTGGGCGGGGTCCCACTTGGACGTCATGGAGTCGATGAGCATCGTGGCCATCTCGAGCTCACGCGGCGACCACTCGGCCTCGACGGGCAGGCTGCCGATCTCCTCCAGCGGGTCGCGCACCTCGTCGGCGTAGAAGAGGGTCTCGACGACGAGGACGTCGGGCCGCGGCCGGACGGCGACGAGGTACTGCCTCTCGCGCAGCACGAACGTGGCGAGCGCGACCTTGCCCGCCTGCAACATCGCCTCGCGCAGCAGCCCGTAGGCGCGCTCCGCTCCCGAACCGCCGCCCTTGGCCGGGGGCGCGAGGTAGTAGCTGCGCCCGAAATAGACCGGGTCGATCTCCGCGAGGTCGACGAAGGCGGAGACGTCCATGGTCTGCGAGCGCCCCGGGGCGACCGCGGCGATCTCTGCGGCGTCGAGCATGACGTACTCGCCACCGCCGAGGTCGTAGCCCTTGGCGACGTCCTCGTAGGGCACCTCCTCGCCGGTCCGCTCGTTCACTCGCTTGCTCCGGACCCGGTCGGAGGTGCCCGCCTGGAACTGGTGGAAGCGGATCGACCTCTCCTCGGTGGCGGCGAAGAGCGCCACGGGCACGTTCACCAGGCCGAAGCTGAGCGACCCGGTCCAGACTGCTCTGGCCATCGGCGTCCCCTTTCGTCGGACCTGTCGATCCTCGATCGACTCGATTCGGTCGATTCAACCCGATTCAACCACCGGTCCCCTCCTTGGAGCAGGGGCGGAGGTCCCAGGTGGCGGCGTGGCGGCCGCCTCGGCGCCCGCTCGGCCCCTACGGCGTGCCTCCATCGCCTCGCGAGGCCACCATCCACCACTCCGCCGTACCGGCTTGGAATGCTAGAGGAGTGCGAAGCACGGCTCGAGGACAGGTCTGCCCTCCGACCTTGCTCGCGGGCTGCGGCCCCGGGCGGGGCTCGGCCGGTTCCCGCGAAGAGCGTGGGCCCGAGGTCGCCCGGGCGGAGGCCGAGGAGGATGGGGCCTCCGAGCGCCGGGTGGCGGCCGAGGTCGCGGCGGTGCTCGCGTGCGCGACCGACGACGTGCTCGCCACGGCGCCCCTGACGTTGCCGCTCGCGCTCTCCGTGTGCATGGAGCGGCACGGCACCGGGGCCGAAGGCCTGATCGCCGCAATGCAGTCGCTGCGCCGTGCGATCCTCGCCGTCTCGGGCCTCGATCCGCTGAGCGAGCCCGTCCCGCTCCCCGCAGGAGACTCCCGGGCGGTAGCGCTCCGGCTTGCCGACGAGCTGCGGGGCCTTCTCGCCCGGGTGGCGCGCGCGTGGGCCGCCGCGCCGGACGTCGTGGCGTCGGCCGCGGCCGCCCGGCTCGCGTAGCCTGGGCGAACGCCGCGCGACCCGTCCTTCGTGATCCAGGAGCACCACGCCCGACAGCTCCACTGGGACCTTCGGCTCGAGCGTGACGGCGTCTACGCGTCATGGGCGGTGCCGAAGGGCTTGCCGACGGACAAGGCGACCGACCGTCTCGCGGTCCACGTCGAGGACCATCCGCTCGAGTACGGCTCGTTCGAGGGGACCATCCCGAAGGGCGAGCGCGGCGCCGGCGAGGTGAGGATCTGGGACCAGGGCACCTACGAGGCGACCGAATGGACCGACCGGGAGGTGAAGTTCCACCTCCACGGCTCGCGGGTGGACGCGAGCTTCGTCCTGTACAGGACGCACGGAGACCGCTGGATGATCCACCGAGGGGATCCCGAGCCCGGCGGTTGGGAGCCGCTTCCCGAGCGGGTCCGCCCGATGCTCGCGGTCTCCGGAGGCCTGCCCGTCGAGCGGGGCGCGGACTGGCGGTACGAGTTCAAGTGGGATGGCGTCCGCACGATCGCGTACGTGGAGGGCGGGCGGGTCCGCCTCTCCTCGCGCGCCGAGCTCGACCGGACGGCCGCGTACCCCGAGCTCCGGACGCTCGGCGACGCGCTGGGCTCCCGTCAGGCGCTGCTCGACGGAGAGATCGTCGCGCTCGACCAGAGCGGCCGGCCGAGCTTCCAGGCGCTCCAGCCGCGCATGCTCGTCGACGACGCCGCGCGCGCGCGTCGGCTGGCAGCGACGGTGCCGGTCACCTACATGGTGTTCGACCTCCTCCACCTCGACGGCTCCTCGACCCTCTCGTTGCCCTACGTCGAGCGGCGTCGGCTCCTCGAAGGCCTCGACCTCGCAGGCGAGCGCTGGGCGGTCCCGCCGTCGCACGAGGGGCCGGGCGCCGACGTGCTCTCCACCGCGCAGGCAGCCGGTCTCGAAGGGGTGGTCGCCAAGCGCGCCGACAGCCCCTACCGGCCGGGCCAGCGCAGCCCCGACTGGGTGAAGGTGAAGCTGCAGCGCACCCAGAGCGTTGTGATCGGAGGGTTCAGTGCGCCGAGAGGTTCGCGGGCAGGCTTCGGCGCGTTGCTGGTCGGGATCCCCGGCGAGGGGGCGACGGGCGGGCTCGGCAAGGGGGGGCTCGGCGACGGGCTCGTCTACGTGGGCAAGGTGGGGACCGGCTTCAGCGAGGAGGCGATCGCCGCGCTCGTGCCGCGCCTTCGGGCCCGGCGGCGCGCGAGCTCCCCGTTCGTCACGCCGCTGCCGCCGGCTGACGCCGCAGGCGCGACCTGGGTGGAGCCCGACCTCGTGGGGGAGGTGCGCTTCAGCGCGTGGACTCGCGCAGGGCGCATGCGCCAGCCGGCGTGGCTAGGCCTTCGCGACGTGCCGGCCGCCGACGTGGTCCGTGAGCCCTGAGCGCCGGGCGCCGGGTGCCACGGGAGCCCCGGTGCGGACCGACACCCCGGTGCGCGCCGACAACAGTGGACCTGGGCGACATCCCAGCGACCGTCCACCTGACACCCCGGTGCGCGCCGACAACAGGGTGGTCACGGAGGTCGAGGGGCGTCTCCTCACGCTCACCAATCTCGGCAAGCTCCTGTACCCCGAGGCCGGCTTCACGAAGGCGGACCTCATCGACTACTACGTGCGAGTCGCGCCCGTGCTCCTGCCGCACCTCCAGGGCCGCCCCGTGACCTTCGCGCGTTTCCCCGACGGGGTCGGCGGCGTGTCGTTCTTCGAAAAGCGCGTCCCGCGCGGCGCGCCGGACTGGCTGCGCGCGATCGACGTCCCGCGCTCGACCCGTACCGACATGCCGGTGATCCACGCCCCGGCGATCGGCGACGTGGCCTCGCTCGTCTGGGCTGCGAACCTCGCCGCGCTGGAGCTGCACGTGCCCCTCTGGAGGAGCCGGCGGCCCGCGGAGTACGGGCCTTTCGACCAGATGGTGTTCGACCTCGACCCCGGTGCGCCCGCGACGATCGTCGAGTGCTGCGCGGTGGCCCAGACCATCGCCCGCGTGCTCGCGGAGCGGGGGCTCGCGCCCGCGCGTGCGAAGACGAGCGGGAAGAAAGGCCTTCAGCTGTACGTGGCGCTCCAGCCGGAGCGGCCGTGGGAGCCGGTGCGCGAGGAAGCGTTGGAGATCGCCCGCACCGTCGAGCGCGACCACCGGGACCTCGTCGTCGTGAAGATGCGCAAGGACCTGCGTCCGGGGAAGGTGCTCATCGACTGGAGCCAGAACCTGCCCGCGAAGACGACGGTCGCGGCGTACTCGTTGCGGGCGCTGGCGCGTCCGTCGGTGTCCACGCCGGTGACGATGGAGGAGGTCGCGGCGTGCGCGGCAGCCGGCGACCCGGAGATGCTGCGCTTCGGCCCCGCCGACGTGCTCGAGCGCGTCGCGCGTCTCGGCGACCTGTTCTCGGCGCACCACTCCGCGCGGCTGGCAGGATCGGGTCCATGATCGACGCGCATCACCACCTGTGGAACCCGGACGTCCGGGAGTACGGCTGGCTCATGGGAGGCCAGGTGTGGGCGAGCGACGAGGAGCTCGCCAGGCTGCGCCGGCCCTTCACGCTCGCAGAGCTGGCCCCGCTCGCGGCAAGCGCCGGGGTGACCGGCACCGTGGTCGTCCAGACCGTGAACGACTCGTGGGAGACGCACGATCTGCTGGCGATGGCAGCCGGGATGGATCCCTATGGCGGCTCGGTCGGCGCCAGGCACGCCAACGGGCTGATCCTCGGCGTCGTGGGCTGGGTGGACCTCGTCGCAGGGGACGTTGAACAGGCCGTTTCCCGGCTGCGCTCGAAGCCGGGCGGGCGGCTCCTGCGCGGCGTGCGGCACCCGTTGCTGGGCGAGCCCGACCCGAACTGGCTGACCCGGTCCGAGGTGCTGGCTGGGCTGCGCGAGCTGGGTGAAGCGCGGCTGTGCTTCGACGTCGTCGCACTGCCCGGCCAGCTCGAGGCGGCGGTCGGTGCTGCACGGTCGGTGCCGGAGCTGAGCTTCGTGCTGGACCACATGGGCGGGCCGCCCGCCTCGACACGGGACCCAGCCGGTGACAGCGCTCGCGCGTGGGCGGGCGCGATCCGGGACCTGGGCGCGCTTTCGAACGTGACGTGCAAACTGTCGGGCATCCACGGCGCCTCTGCGCGCGCGGAGGAGCTGCGCCCGTTCTTCGACACGGTGCTGGAAGCCTTCGGCCCCGAGCGGCTCCTGTTCGGCTCCGACTGGCCCGTCTCGTCGCTCACGGCCGGCTACGGCGCGGTCTTGGAGCTCTACAGGGAGCTCACCGCCTCGCTGACCCGTGCCGAGCAGGACGCGATCTTCGAGGGGACGGCACGACGGGTCTACGGTTTGGAGCCGCAAGGCACCGGTGACGATCCGGCGGCGGTTCCCGGAAGCCCGTGACGGGGCCCACGCTGCAGTCGTTCGGCTCCGATCTCGTCACCTTCCTACGCCGAACCGGCTCTCCCCTCGAGGACGAGCTGCGCGGGCTCGGTTGACCGACGGCTGCAACTGGCGGCGGCCTCCGGCGGGCCCTGACCGGTGACCTCACCGTCGAGGCCACGCCGAAGCCGAGGTCGTCTCTCGGCCGCGCTCAGAGCTTGTAACCGAGCGTGCGCAAGAGCAGCTTCCTCTCCGACTCGTCGGCGTCGGTCTCGACGCC
>JAJYMD010000453.1 GCA_021787255.1 Actinomycetes bacterium
GGGCGCCTCGATGCGCGTCGCACGACCCACGCCCGTGGCGGAATGCTCCCAACCATGGGGGCCCGAGAAGTCCACCAGCTTGCGTGCGGCGAGCGCAGGAGCGAGCCGCTCGCGCGCCTCGGCGTCGACGAGCGACCACGCCTCGTCGGTGAGGGGGGCGTGGGAACGCAGGAGGTTGTTCACGACAGGCCTCCTCTCGGGACCCCTCCGCCGAGACCGAGCGACCCTGACCGATCGATGCTGCCGGACTCCTGCTCCGGGGCAGTTCTGCCTTGCACGCGTGCTTCGACCTCGGTGATCGAGCCTTCGCTGAACAGATAGGTCCGCATGTGCGCGTCGAGCGTCGGATCGTGCCGCCGCAACCACTCGAGGAGCATCATCGCATGCTCCTTCTCTTCGTCTCGGTTGTGGGCGAGGATCGCAGCGAGCTCCGCGTCCTGGGTCGCGTCCACCCGCTGGTCGTACCAGTCGGCGGCTTCGAGCTCTTCTTGGAGCGACGTGAGCGCGCGATGGCGGTCGACCGTCTCGGGCCGCAGCAGCGCCTCGTTCTCATGCAGACCCTCGCTGTTGGCCATCGGCTCCTCCGGCTCCTCCGGCTCCTCCGGCGCGCGCCCCTGGAGCCCGGCTCACGGTAGTGGACCGGGGGCAGCGGGTCGTCGCCGGCTCATCCCTGGCTCATTGTTGGTAGTGCTCGACCGTCTCCGGCGGGCGCTCTCCGGCGCCTTCGGGGTCGCGGCCTGCGTGCCGGAGAGCCCGCCGCTGGCGGAGCAGGTCCCACAGCTGGTCCAAGGTGACCTGCAGCTGCTCCAGCCGGTCACGCTCCTCCTCGCTCAGCCCCTGAGCCGTGGTCGCGTGGGCCTCCTCGAGCACGCGCTCCTCGTCTGCGAGCTCCCCGATGCGACGGATGATCTCTGCGTCGTCCACGTCCGCGATCCTCCCACGCTGATCCTCCCACGCTTCCGGCGCTCAGGCGACTGCCTGGAGCGCGTCGAGCTGGTCGCCGGGCCTCCCCCCGTCCGCCCGACCGGACGAGAGCGCCGCACCGAGCACGTCGGCGACGGTGGCCGCGAGGTGCACGGTCATCTGCGCGCGCACGTCCTCTGGGACGTCCTCGAGGTCCGCACCGTTGCGCACGGGCAGGACGACCTCGGTCAGCCCCGCGCGGTGCGCGGCGAGCACCTTCTGCTTGACGCCGCCGATCGGCAGCACGCGGCCTTGGAGCGTCACCTCGCCGGTCATGCCGAGGACCGGACGCACCGGCACGCCCGTCAGCAGGCTCACGAGCGCCGTCGTCATGGTGACCCCCGCCGAAGGCCCGTCCTTGGGCACGGCGCCGGCCGGCACGTGGAGGTGGAACCGCTTTCCCGCGAACGCCCGTGCGTCGATGCCGAGCTCCCCGGCGTGCGAGCGCACATAGGAGAGCGCGATCTCCGCGGACTCCTTCATCACGTCACCAAGCTGGCCGGTCAGCGTCAGGCCCTCGGGCCCGTCCGACACCGACGCCTCGACGTACAGCACGTCACCGCCTGCGCCCGTCACCGCGAGCCCGGTCGCGACGCCCGGCACGCCCACGCGGTCGGCGGGCTCGAAGAAGAACCGCGGCCGACCCAGCCAGCTTCTCACGTCTGCGGCGTCGACCACGACCGGCGTGGTCGCCTTGCCGGAGGCCAACGCAGTCGCGACCTTGCGCGAGAGCCGCCCGAGCTCTCGCTCGAGCGAGCGAACCCCCGCTTCTCGCGTGTAGTCGGCGACGACCGTAAGCAGCGCGGCGTCGGTCACTTCCAGCTCGTCCGTCCTCAACGCGGCGCGCGACACCTGCTGGGGCAGGAGGTGGTGGCGAGCGATCGCGACCTTCTCCGCCTCGGTGTACCCGTCGAGGTGGATGACCTCCATGCGGTCGAGCAGCGGGGGCGGCACCGTGTCCACGACGTTGGCCGTCGCGATGAACAAGACCTTCGACAGGTCGAGCTCCACCTCGAGGTAGTGGTCGCGGAACGTGTGGTTCTGGGCGGGGTCCAGCACCTCCAGCAACGCCGACGACGGATCCCCCCGGTAGTCCGACCCGACCTTGTCGACCTCGTCCAGCAGGACCACGGGGTTCATGGTCCCCGCTTCACGCAGCGCGCGCACGAGACGCCCCGGCTGGGCCCCCACGTACGTGCGACGGTGGCCACGGATCTCCGCCTCGTCTCGAACCCCCCCGAGCGCCACGCGCACGAACTTCCGCCCGAGCGCCCGAGCGACGGACTCCCCCAGCGACGTCTTGCCGACCCCGGGCGGACCCACCAGCGCGAGGATCGCGCCGGCGCCCCGGCCTTGCACCGGAGCGAGACGTCGTTCGGCCTGGAGCTTGCGAACCGCAAGGTGCTCGAGGATCCGGTCCTTCACGTCACGGAGCCCGTCGTGGTCCTCGTCCAGGATCTCGGCGGCTGCGGCCACGTCGAGGCGATCCTCGGACTCCACGCCCCAAGGCAGCTCGAGGACGGTGTCGAGCCAGGTCCGGATCCAGCCGTTCTCGGGGTTCTGCTCGCTGGTTCGCTCGAGCCTGTCGATCTCGCGCTCGACAGCGGCCTGGACCTTCTCGGGCAGCTCGCGCGACGCCAGCTTCGCTCGGTAGTCGTCTGGATCGTCCCCGCCCTCGCGGGCGCCCAGTTCCCCGAGCTCTTTGCGGATCGCCTCGAGTTGACGACGGAGCAGGAATTCCCGTTGGGTGCGCTCCATCCCTTCCTCGACGTCGGTCTTGATCCGCTCGCGAAGGGCGAGGTCCGCGAGCGTGTCCCGTGCCCAGCCAAGCACGAGCCGCAGCCGGGCCTCGACGTCGATGGTCTCGAGCACCTGCACCTTCTGGGCGAGCGTGAAGTCGGGCGAGTAGCCCGACAGGTCCGCGAGCCTGCCAGGATCGGTGATCTCGCGCAGCTGCGCGGCGATGCGGCGCTCGCCGCGCTCGATCAGGATGTTCTCGAGCACGGCGCGGTACTCCCGGGCGAGCTCCGTCGAGGCGGGCGACGCGGCCTCCTCCTCCACGACCTCGGCTTCGACCCACAGCGCATCACCGGTCCCGGGCACACCGGTACCGATGTGGGCACGCCGATCTCCCCTGACGACGATGGCGACCATGCCTCCGGGAAGCTCGCCCCGCTCGGTGATCTCCGAGACCACGCCCACGGCCGCGTACCGGCCCTCGATGTGGGGCACGAGCAGCAGGCGGCCGCCGGCCGACACGGCCGCGTCCGCGGCCGCAACCGCCTCACGGGACTCGAGCGCCATGGTGAAGACCATGCCGGGGAGCATCACTCCGGACTTGAGAGGGAGCAGGGGAAGGGTCAGCCGTTCCAAGGGATGTTCATCTCCGATCCGTCCTGCCGTCTCCACCTGGGGTTCTCGAGGATCTCGGAGGCCTCGGGGTTCTCGGGGATCTCGGGGTTCTCGGGGATCTCGGGGTCCTCGAGGATCTCGGAGGCCTCGGGGTCCTCGTGAGCTCGGAGACGTGCTCGGACGACTGGTGAACGCTTTCGCGCCCCCGTGGTATTCCGCCAGGCGGTCGAAAGCCGTGACCGGAGGCTCGTCGGAGCCCGACGATCGCGCCGCGAGGAGCCGCGGTGCTTCGACGCGGGCGACCTCTCACGCTCTCAGGCGGAGCTCGCTCTCAGGCAGGGCTCGACCCCGTCCTGGGAAGGAACACGCGTGCCTGCCACGTCCCGGTCAGCGGCACGAGCGCGAGCCCCGCGCCCGCCTCGAGCATCCAGTGGAGCACCTCGTCGGGCGCCGCGTCACGCACAGGGTGGACGATCAACCCTCGGCGGGCGTGGTCCTGGCTGACGCGCCAACCGACGGGCACCCCGGCCCCGAGCTCGGCGAGCTGCGCGGCGGCACGACGCCCACGCGGGTGGAGGATCCCGACGCGCTGCTCGCCGGCCCCGCCCCTGCCCGCGCCCGCCGCGATCCAGGTGCACATGGTCACCGGAGGCTGAGCCGACCCGAAGAGCGCGGAGAGCACCCCGCGCGAGGGAGGTTCCACCTCTTCTTCGGGGACACCCGGCAGGAGGTTCATCCAGCCGTCGTGCGCCTCGGAAAGGACGCGCATCCACTCGAGCACGTCTGAAGTCTCAGGCGGACGGAACTCGAACTGCTCGACTCGGCGCCCTGCCATCGCGAAGTGTCTACCGCACGGACAAGACAAAGAAGACCACGCATCCAGCCTCACGCCGCCACAGATGGCCCGACGAGGGCCGGAGACGACGCCACCCTCCCGGCGAGAGCCGGGAGGGTGGAGGTCGGGAGAAGGCACGAGGACGGTTCCTCTCCCCCGGCGCCCGGTGTCAGAGGCGGGCGCCGGGATCCGGTGCGCTCACGCCGCCTTGGCGGTCGAGACCGAGCCGGTGTGCGGGAACTCCTCCTCCACCGGCACCTTGCGGACGTGCCAGAGGCCGAGCCCGGTGAGCACCAGCAGCACGAAGGCCGCACAGAAGGCCGCCAGCGCTCCGTCGAGAGCGAGTGTGCCGAAGACCGAGAAGGCGTACGCCTGCAACAGGAGCCCCTGGAGGGTGACCGCCCTGAAGCTCGTTGTCACGAGCGCGGCCATCTTCGCTGTCTTGGGGTGGGCCATCGCGTACGCGGAGATCTTCGCGTACACGCCGTGGAACGGCATCGGGTACACGTCCATCTGGACCTTGTAGGCATAGGCCTTGGCCTCCGCCCCGGTGAGCACCTGCTTGCCGGCGTACGGAAGCTGCACCGAACGCGAGATGTAGTTCTCGCTGTGCTTTGTGTTGATTGTCTTGGCCGACGGGAAGAAGATCTCCTGACGGGCCAGCTGGTTGTGGACCTCGTTGTTGGTGAAGTTGTACCCCCACAGGAGCAGGGCCCCCGCGGCGATCAGGACGATGGTGAGCATCGCTCCGCCGCTCGTCAGCAGCAGGTCCAGCGTCTTGCGTTTCATGGTCTTCGCTCCCTTCGCGACCGTTCCGGTCTCCCGACGCCCCCTTCGGAACGTCCTAGGGAAAGGGTGCTCGCTCCGGACATGCTGTGGGAGGGCCGGAGGTCCCACCGCCGAAGGCCGAAAGTCCCAAGATCGCGCCGCTCTCGCGCACGGCCGTGGCGACAGGGACGGCTCAGCAGACCACTGAGCAAGCGGATCACCGAGGGGCCCGGCAAGGGGCACAGGAAAGGCGATCACCGAGGGCTTACGAAACGGCTCAGGAAGCCCAGGACACGCGCTGGAGGCGGTGCCTCAACGTCGCGAGCGCGCGCATCTCGATCTGCCGCACCCGCTCGGGTGAGATCGAGAGGAGCGCGGCCACCTCCGTCGCCGTGCGCGGGCCGTCCGCCGACCCGATCCCATAGCGCAGGCGGAGGACCGTCGCGGACGATGCGGAGAGTCCCTCGAGGAGATGGTCGACCTCACGCGGCAGGACTGCCGAGATCGCGACGTCGCCGACGTCGCCCGACGCGTCCGTGATGAGCTCGCCCAGCTCGTTGCCGTCTTCGTCGATGGGCATGGACATCGACACGACAGGTGCCGCGGCTCTGCGGATCGCAACCACGTCCGCCATGCGGATGCCGGTCTCGTCCGCGAGCTCCCTGGTCCCTGGCGCGTGCCCGAGCCGCCGCTCGAGCCGTTCTGCCGTCTCCGACAACGCGCGCGCCTGGTCGCGCCGGTGTCGGGGCAGCCGCACCACGGACGACGAGTCGCCTACCGCCTGAGCGACCCCCTTGCGGATCCACCAGGTCGCGTACGTCGAGAACTTGTACCCTCGTCGCCAGTCGAACCGCTCGATCGCGTGCAGCAGGCCGATGTTGCCCTCTTGGACGAGATCGGCCAACTCGACGCCTCTGTGCTGGTAGCGCTTGGCGATCGAGACGACCAGGCGGAGGTTCGACCTGATGAACTCATGGCGGGCCTTCGTGCCTGCATCGACCGCATCTTCGAGCGCCCGCTTGCGCTCGCGGCTCATCGGGGGGGCTTGCTCGAGCTCGTGAGCCGCGCGCCGGCCCTCCTCGATCGTCTGGGCGAGGCGTACCTCGTCGGCACGCGTCAGGAGGGTATGCCAGCCGAGCTCGTCGAGGTACAGACGCATGAGGTCCAGGTCCCGGTCACCCGGGTGCCTGCCGCCATCTCCCCCTTCGTGCTCCATCATCGCAATCCTCCGTTCCTCGGCGCGCCCCGCGGCGCACGAAGCCAGGGTCCAGGAGTAACCCAGCGTCCCGAGAGCGGCTAGGGACTGAAGTCCTTTCCACGCGGCCGAGCGCGCTCCCGAGCCCTACGTCCTTCGACCGGGGACGGAGCCCGCGCGGCGCGGCCCTGCTCGACGGGGTGGGGGCACGGAGCTCACGAGCTCACGAGCTCACAAGGGACATTCGACCCTCCCGACCCTCGGGTCGTACGGAGCACGCTGTTGCGTGGAGGAACGTGTGACGACGATCTCGCAGGGCGCCAGCTGCTCGCGTCAGCCGACGAGGAGGCACCTCGGTCAGGCAAGACGCGTGGCTTCGAGGCTCCTCGGCGCGCTGTCCGCCCTTTCGATCAGCGCGATCGGCGCTATCGGGGTGACGGGCGTGGTCGGCGTCGGAGCCGCGAGGGCCCTCGTCCCGGTCGCCGGCGCGTCGGGCCCGGCGCCGTCCACCCACGGGATCGTGGCGATCGCGACACTCCCGCTCAGCCAGTTGCTGTCGCTGGCGCGCCGCGGGGAGGTCCGCTCCGCACAGCTCAGCACAAGCACCGACACGGTGACCGGCACCTACGCGACAGACGGTACCGAAGCCCGGTACCAGGCCGCCTACCCGTCCGGCTACGGCGTCCGCCTCACCGAACAGCTGCTCGCGGACCACGTGACGGTCTCTGCACTGCCGAGCGACGCCAGCTCCTCCTGGCTCCCCGTCGCCGTGGTGGTCGGCGGTCTCTTCGCCTTGGTCGCTTTGCTCGTGCTCGCCTCTCGGCGTCGACGCGCCGGGGATGACGGCACGTTGTTCGGGAGGCTGGGAGGCTCGCAGTCCGCTGCGAACCCTGCAGGGTTCGCCAAAGGGCACGGAGAGCAGGTCGAGGTGCCACCGACGCGATTCAGCGACGTCGCAGGGCTCGACGAGGCGGTCGAGTCCCTCTCTGAGCTCGTGGACTACCTGAAGTACCCCGAGAAGTACCAAGAGGCCGGAGCCGATCTGCCTCGTGGCTTCCTTCTCGTGGGACCTCCGGGCACGGGAAAGACGCTCCTCGCACGCGCCGTCGCCGGTGAGGCCGGTGTGCCGTTCTTCGCGATCGGAGCGTCAGAATTCGTGGAGAGCTACGTCGGGGTGGGTGCTGCGCGCGTGCGCGCCCTGTTCGACCGCGCCCGCGAGGCGGGCTCGGCGATCGTGTTCATCGACGAGCTCGACGCGATCGGCCGATCGAGGAGCAGTCACTCGGTGCCCGGAAACGAGGAGCGGGAGAGCACGCTCAATCAGCTGCTCGTCGAGATGGACGGCTTCGCCACTTCCGCATCTGTCGTCGTGCTGGCAGCGACCAACCGTCCGGACATCCTCGACCATGCGCTTCTGCGCCCCGGGCGCTTCGACCAGCAGATCGCTGTGCCGACCCCTGATCGTCGTGGCCGGATGCGCATCCTCGATCTCTACTTCCACCGGCGCAACGTCGCACCCGACGTGGACCCAGAGTTGCTCAGCCGGCGAACCGCAGGCTTCAGCGGAGCCGACCTGGCCAATCTCGTCAACACCGCGGCATTGCTCGCCGTGCGTGCGCGGAAGAACGTGATCACGAGCTCAGAGCTGGACGAGGCGCTCGCAACTGTGGCCCTCGGCCCCGCTCGGAAGTCCGCGCTCGTCGCGGCCGAGGACCGTCGCATCACGGCGTGGCACGAGTCGGGCCATGCGCTCGTCGGACTCTGGCTCGAGCATGCGGCGGACCCGATCTCCGTCTCCATCATCCCGCGAGGACAGGCAGGCGGGGTGACCTGGTTCCCGGGCCACGACGACATGTTCCTCAGCCGCCGCCAGGCGACCGCCCAGCTCGCCGTCGCGATGGCCGGACGCGCCGCAGAAGAGCTCCTCCTCGGCGACGACTTCACCCAGGGCGCCGCCCAGGACTTCCGGGCGGCCACCGACCTCGCGCGCCGGATGGTCACCGAGTACGGAATGGGCTCCATGGGGCCCGGTTTCGTCTTTCCCGAAGAGACGCACATCGGCGTCCTCGCCGAACGCGTGCATGCCTCCGTGCAGGTCCTGCTCGAAGAGGCCCTGAGGAGCGCTCGGGACCTCCTGTCACCTGCACGCGACGTCCTGGCGCTTGTCGCCGGCCGCCTCCTCGAGGAAGAGACGATCGACGGTGTCGAGCTGCTGGAGCTCGCCGGGCGCTTCCCGCCCGTTCTCAGCGACGCGGCACCGCAGCGGCGAGCCGGCACCGCCGCCGAGGACTTCCCCGCTGGCTCTTCGATCGCCTCTCGTGCACCGATCGCTGGCGCTGCGTGAGACGAGGCATGGGACGAGGCCTGGGACGAGGCCTGGGACGAGCCGTGGGACGCGGCATGGGACGAGCGTCAGAATGAGACCCGAAACGAGCGACACAGGTATCGAAGCGGGCATCGAGGCAGCTGCCCGCACCTCCTCGGGCGGGTCGGCCATGCACGCCGAGGTGATCGAGACCCACATGTCGGTGCTCTTCTTCTACGGCGCGCACGTGCTCAAAGTGCGCAAACCGGTCAGTTACGGCTTCGCGGACTTTCGCGACCCAGAGGAGCGCCGAGCCGACTGCTCGCGCGAGGTCGAGCTCAACCGCCGGCTGGCTCCCGACGTGTACGTGGGAACGGCGTCGGTGCTCGTGGACGATCGGACGGTCGAGCACGCCGTCGTCATGCGGAGGCTCCCTCCGACACGCAACCTTGCAGCAATCGTCGCGAGCGGCGAGGATGCCAGCGCGGAGCTCGAGCTTGTCGCCGAGGTGCTCGCCCGCTTCCACGAAGGCGCAAGGCGATCCCCCGCGATCTCCGCGTCGGCGACGTCGGACGCGCTCTGGCAACGCTGGCAGGCAACCGAAGAGGAGCTGAGCCGTTTCATTGGCACGGCCGTCGACGGGAGCGACTACCGACGCCTCGTGAGCCTGGCCCAGCGTTTCCTGCGGGGATGGGGAGAGCTGTTCGAACGCCGGATCGCCACGGGTCGGATCTGCGACGGCCACGGCGACCTTCAGGCGGCAGACGTCTTCTGCCTCCCGGACGGCCCGAGGCTCCTCGACTGCCTAGAGTTCGACGACACTCTGCGCCACGGCGACGTGCTCGCAGACGCCGCGTTCTTGGTGCAGGACCTCGAGCGTATGGGCGCCGACGCAGCGTCACGAAGCTTCTTCGACGCCTACCGAAGATCGTCTGGGACGGACCAGCCAGAGGCTCTCCTGCACTTCTACGTCGCCGCTCGCGCGCACGTGCGTCTCCTCGTCGAGTGCCTCCGCCTCGAGCAGGGTCTCCAAGCTCCTGCGCCTGACCCCTCGCGGATCCTCGCACAGGCGCTCGCACACCTCGAAGCGGCGATCCCTCGGCTCGTGCTCGTCGGCGGGCTTCCGGGGACCGGCAAGTCGAGCCTCGCGACCTGGATAGGCGAGCAGCTCGGCGCCACCGTGCTCTCCACGGACCACGAGCGGCGCACGGACCCGTCCGCTCCGAGGGGACCGTCGCCGTTCGGCAGTGGGCAGTACACGTACGAGAGGCGCCGCGGGGTGTACGAGCAGCTCCTCCAGCGCAGCGCGGCCCTCCTGCACGACGCCCGGTCCGTCGTCCTCGACGCCACCTGGTCGAACGCGGAGTTTCGCCAGCTCGCGGCGGCCGTTGCACGCTCGACCTCCACGACCCTCGTCGAGCTCGAGTGCAGGTGCGCTCCCGAAGAGCGGACCAGGAGGATCCTCGCCCGCCACGGGGTCGAGGCCGTCGAGTCCGACGCGACCCCTGCGGTGGCAGACGCCCTCGCCGAGGTCGCGGACCCCTGGCCGACCGCTCACGTCGTCGACACCTCGGGCCCTGTGGACCTGACCCGCAAGGCCGTGCTCGAGGTCCTGCACGCCGAGATGCCAGGCCACGCCGCTCCGATGCAGGAGTCCGGGAGGGGAACCTGAACGGACCGGGCGGCCGAACGGCCTCGACCGCCTCGGAGCTGGATGGCCTCGGAGCTCGACCGCCTCGGAGCTGGATGGCCTCGGAACTGAATGGCCTCGAAGATGCCACCGCCCAGACCGGCGCGTGGCAGACTCCTGAGGTGGGCTTGCGCGTGTTCCTGCTCGATGACCACGAGGTCGTCCGCGCCGGTCTCCGCTCGCTGATCGAATCCGAAGAGGACATCGCCATCGTGGGCGAGGCGGGGACCGTCGAGAGCGCGTTGGTGCGGATCCCGCTCGCGAAGCCTGATGTCGCCATCCTCGACGTCCGCCTTCCCGACGGCAGCGGGATCGAAGTGTGCCGCCAGGTCCGCTCGGACCACCCGGAGATCGCGTGCTTGATGCTCACCTCCTACGCCGACGACGAGGCTTTGCTCGCGGCGGTCATGGCGGGCGCGGCCGGCTACGTCCTCAAGCAGGTCGCGGGCACGGACCTCGTCTCCGACATCCGCAAGGTGGGCGCCGGCGGCACCCTGCTCGACCCGAAACTGACCGAACGGGTCCTCGAGCGGCTGCGAAGGGGACCCCAAGAGGACGAGCGCCTCGCATCCCTGACGCCTCAGGAGCGCAGGATCCTCGACCGGATCGCAGAGGGCCGGACGAACCGCCAGATCGGCGAAGAGCTCTTCCTCGCGGAGAAGACCGTCAAGAACTACGTCTCGAACCTGCTCGCGAAGCTCGGCATGGAGCGCCGGACCGAAGCAGCGGTCTTCGCGACGAAGCTCGCCCAGCGGCGCTCGACCCTCGACCGTCAGGAGCCGACCGGCGGCTCGTGAGGCCGAGCTGGGACGTGATGTGCGCCGTGCCGCTGAGCTCCCCGCACGTCCACACCGGCCGCCTCGAGCGCGTCCTCCAGCCGCCTACGCTCCAGCTGCGGCCGATCGAAACGAGCCACGTCGTAGACGATCGCGTGCAGCTGGCAGAGCCTGATGAGCGCCCGGTCGTACTCGAGCTCCATGGCGATGCGCGACGGCGCGTCCGATCGGCGCGAGGCGTCGACCGCTTTGTCGACCTGCAGGCGCCGGCGGTGCTCGGCGAGCTGCTCGAGCAGCTCCTTCTCGCGTGCGGCGCCGGCGTCCGGGGTGCCTCCCGCCGCGACACCGTCTGCCGTGTCGCCCGCGAGGCTCAACGACATGGCCAGGAGCTCGCCGTACATCGACATCCTCGCCATTTTGGTTCCCACCACCTCACCACTGCGGACGACCTTTCGACCCCGAGAGGAACCCGAGAGGCGGTCCCGACCACCACTCTTGGACGGTCCTGGCGGGGCACCCAGGGTCCTCGGTCACTTGATGGAGTCCAAGCAGGTCCAATGCGAGGTCGGCGAAGCGACGAGCTCGAATCGAGGTCCCGAAGGGCTCGCACCGCAGGTCGCGGGTGGGCTCCCCCGAAGGGCTCGCACCGCAGGCCACGGGTGGGCTCCCCCCAAGGGCTCGCACCGGAGGCCACGGGTGGGCTCCCCCCAGGGGCTCGCACCGCAGGCCACGAGCGCGCTGCAGCGCCTCCCGCAGTCCATCGACGTTTCACGATGGGACGACTGGAGCCGGCGCTACGATCGCAGCGTGCCGTACCGGCGCATGGAGGACCCTGCGAAGCTCAGGCGGTTGCTCGAGGCGGTCCTCCTCCTCGAGGCCGACCTGAGCCTCCCCGTCCTCCTGCGGCACTTCGTCCAAGAGGCGTGCTCCATGACCGCCGCCCGCTACGGAGCGCTCGGTGTCCTCGACGCGGAACGAGGGGGCCTCCGAGAGTTCGTCACCGTGGGCCTGAGCGACGAGGAGGAGCAGGAGATCGGCGTCAGGCCTACCGGCCGCGGCGTGCTCGGGGTCCTCATCGCCGATCC
>JAJYMD010000224.1 GCA_021787255.1 Actinomycetes bacterium
GTTCTGCTTCGTCGCCTGCCGCAGAGCCCGCCTGCTCCCCGACGGTGGCGACCCCGACCCGCTCGAAGGCACCCACATGGCCGAGCGCCTCGGTGCACACCTTCGGGCCGCAGGCCAGCTCGGTCACGTCCGCTTCACGACCGCAGCGCGCGCCCGCTGGTGGGACGCCTACGTGCGCCTCTCCGAGCCCAAGGCGCGGATCGCCGGTGGGCTCCTCGCGCGGGCCGAGGCACACGTGCTGCGGCTCTCGCTCGTCTACGCGCTGGTCGACGGCGCCGCTTCGATCTGTGTCGAGCATCTGCGCGCCGCGCTCTTTGAAGGCTCTCCACCGTCTTGTAGCTCGCATTCGCGAGTGCCCCATCGATGGCAGCTTCGAGCTGTGCCACCGTCCATCGCCCGGGCCGTGCCATAGAACACCTCCTGGTCGGGGATGTCGCGGTCACCCCTCGAGCCCAAGCCTGCATTGGGTGGCCGGTTTCGGCCGGCACACGCACTGCTGCATGGACCCGCCGGCGGGACGCCCGGTCCGCCTGGGCACTACCCGCCCGACGGGCTCCTTCCGTCACGCCTGGTCATCTCCCACATCGACGTCGTGTGTGCCCGGCAACCCTCGAGCTCGGGCGCGGGGCCGACGCGGTATCGACAGGGGGCGCTCCTGCAGCCGTGACCTGGTGGGGCCGGCTGGGATCGAACCAGCGACCCAGGGATTATGAGTCCCCTGCTCTGACCACTGAGCTACGGCCCCATCGGTCATTGCTACACCTCGCCACGCGCGTGCTCCAACTCGGGCTGTCCGAACCTGCGCCGACGGTGTCCGTCATGGGACGACGAGGATCGGCCGCTTCGTCGCGTGCAGGATCTTGTACGTCGTCCCTCCGAGCATGGCGGCGCTGAATTCTGACAGACCGTGCAACCCGATGACCACGACGTCCGCCGACACTTCGTCCGCCACCTGCAGGATCGCTCTCGCCGTCTCCCCCAGCCGACCCCGGCGGACGTCGGGGACGACCCCCACCCCCCCGCCACGGAGCACCGCCAGCTCCTTTTCGAGCAGTGCCTCGACCTCCTCGTCGGTCTCCCGCTCGAAGGAACCGCCGGACTTCCCGACGATCACCTCCCGCTCCCTCATGTGGAAGAGGTGGACCACACCCCCGGTCGCCCTCGCGAGATCCCGAGCGACCACCACGGCTCGGTCTGACTGCTCGGACCCGTCGACAGCCACCATCACAGCACGGAATTCGCTCATCGGACTTGGGCCCCTTGCTGAGAGACGTTCGCCGCTTCCTCACCGCCTCGCTTGTGTGGAAGGTGAGCGACGTACACGATCGCGCCGATCACGAGGATGACAACCATCACGACGAGCGTCATCCATCCATAGTTGAAGAGCTCGGCGCGCGGCGAGGTCAATGCGCTCGGGAACACGATGTTCACGAGCATGCCCACTCCGTAGATCATGGCGACCACGTATACCGGGTAGGCCCACCGTCCGAGATCGAAGCCTTTGGGGCGCCAGCCCCGGATCCGGCCGATGAGCGCGGCCAGCACCACCATCTGGAAGGACAGGTAGATGCCGGAGGTGGCGAAGGACACGAGAATGAACAGCGCGTTCACTTTCGCCGGATATGTGAAGAACAGGATGTGCACCGGCTTCGACGGCGTCGCGCGCGCAAGCAGCGCGAAGAGCGCCGGAAGGACCGTCGCCACGAGGACGGCGACAACCGGGGTCTTGGTCCGGCGCGAGATGCTCCGGAACGCGCGGCTTGCAGGCAGTTGGCGGTCCCGCCCATAGCTGAACAGCACTCGTGACCCGGCCGCCTGCACGGAGAGCCCGCACGAGAAGAATGCCAGGCAGATCAACGCGAGAACGGCATCGGCGAGAGCCGACGAGTGGACGTTCGAGGAGATGATGTAAGGCACACCGCCGACGATCACCTTGGACAGGTCCGATCCTGGGATCGCGAGCGAGAGCCCCGCGACCAGGACGAAGGAGGTGATTCCTCCGACGATCATGGTGGTCACCATCGCGCGTGGAACCCGGTGACGTGCATCCACGACCTCCTCGGCGATGTCTCCTGCTGACTCGAACCCGTAGAAGATGTAGACGTTGGCGAGCACGGCAATCAGCGCTGCGCCTGGGAACCAGCTCCCGCCGAAGCTGACTCCGTAGGGGTTGTGCGACGCGCGTGTGGTACCCGCCGTCGAGTTCAAGAAGCCGGCAGAGTGATGGAACCCGGCGACAGCAAGGAGAACGAACACGCCAAAGGTCCCAAGCACCTCGACCCAGACGCCCCAGCGCGCGATCAGCGCGGTGTAATTCACGCCGACGATGTTGATCGTCGCTTGGAACGCGATGAGCACGATCGTGCAGAGAAAGATCACGTTGGCGCTGGCAGGTGTGAAGTGCGTGCCGAACCAGTTGTTGATCAGCGTGATCACGTACCCCGTGATGCCGGTGTCGACGGACGCGACCGTGATGATGAGCGCCCATGCGTAGATCCACCCGACCCACCATCCGTAGGAGGGGCCGATGACCCTCCGAGACCATTGGTAGAGGGCACCTGCGAGCGGGAAGGAGCTCCCGAGCTCGGCGAACACGAGCGAGACGAGCAGCTGGCCCGCGACGACGATCGGTATGGTCCAGATGTAGCGGGGACCGCCGGTCCCGATGCCGAGCGCGAACAGCGAGTAGATCCCCACCACAGGGGACAGATAGGTGAAAGCTACCCCGAAGTTCGAGAAGAAGCTGAGCGACCGGCGTAGCTCCTGGCGGTAGCCGAAACCGGTCAGCTCTTCGGCGTCGGATGCTCGTGCGTGCTCCTCGGTTCCCGTGGTCGGCGACATTGGCGCCCTCCTGCTTCCAGCAGCCGGTACCAAACCACGCGCGAGTCTGCACGCGCTCCAAGCCCGTGTCCACGTATTTTTGGTCAACCTTCACGTCGATGCAACGGCCAGTGACCTGCCGCGACGTCAGCGACCCCCTGCCATGCCCGCACTCGCGATGCCGGCGTCGCATCGCGTCGTCGCCTGCGCGATGCTGGCACGGTGACCCCGGAACCCTCCGACGTGGCGCCGCCGCTCCCTGACGCCGACTCCTGGGCGCGTGACCTGGTCGCGATCGCGACGGATCCCGAGACCCGGGAGCTTGCCCTCGACTTGAGCCGTCGAGCGCCTGCCAGCTACCGAGAGCGCACCAGCCCGCAGCAGGCCGCCATGGACGCACGCGAGCTCCGGGCTCTGTTCGGAGCGGGCGCCTCGCTCGAGCGTGGACGGCCGGCCGATGAAGCGGTCGAGGACCATCGGTTCGCCGTCCTCGCATTGGGCGGCGGACGCTTCCACATCCGCAGGCTGGCCAAGAAGCCCGTGGAGCTGACGGCACTCCTCCCAGTGCTCGAGAGCTTCGGTCTCGTCGTCGAAGAATCGGTGCCCTACCGGTTCGAGCTCCGTGACGGGATCGGGGTCTCGATCGACGACGTCGGCGTCCATCTGGCCCACCTCGGGAGCACAGCGAGCAGCTTCGTCCCTGCGACCGACGGTCACCGGCTGGTGGAAGCGCTCGACGCGGCGGTCGGAGGACACACGGAGATCGACCGGCTGAACCGTCTCGTCCCCGCGGCCGGCCTCGGCTGGCGCGACGTGTCCCTCCTCCGCGCGTACACGCGCTACTGGGCGCAATGCGCCCCCCCTGTCCCGCCCGCCGACCTCGAAGAGGCTCTGATCAGCTTCCCCCCCGTCGCGCGCGCGCTCGTGGCCTACTTCTCCGCTCGGTTCGACCCAGGTGCCGACGCGCCGGAGTCGTCGGCCCGGGCGGCGTGCGTGGCCCAGCTCGCCAAGGTGCCGTCGCTGCGTTGGGACCGGGCGCTCCGCGTGGTCCTCGGGCTGGTCGACGCGACGGTGCGGACGAACTTCTACCAGCACGCCACGGCACAGGAACCCAAGAGGTCGGTGACCCTCAAGGTGCAGAGCGCGTCGGTCCCCCACCTGCCCCCTCCGCACCCGCGTCTCGAGACCTGGGTCCACGCACCCGACGTGGAAGGCATTCACCTGCGCGCGGGGCTCGTCGCCCGTGGCGGCATCCGCTGGAGCGAGCGTCCCCACGACTTCCGCACCGAGGTGCTCGACCTGATGGTGGCGCAGGTGAAGAAGAACGCCATCATCGTCCCCACCGGCGCCAAGGGAGGCTTCGTCTGCCGGACGCCGGAACGCCCCACGCCCGCCGACGTCCGTCGCTGCTACGCGCTCTTCGTCGACGCGCTCCTCGACATCACCGATGACCTGGTAGGCGGCAAGGTCGTGGGACCACCCGACGTGGTCGCGCACGACGGACCAGACCCCTACCTCGTGGTCGCGGCCGACAAGGGAACGGCGGAGATGTCCGACCTCGCGAACGAACTGAGCGCCGCTCACGGCTTCTGGCTCGGTGACGCCTTCGCGTCTGGCGGGAGCCATGGTTACAACCACAAGGCCATGGGGATCACCGCACGCGGCGCCTGGATCGCCGTGCGTCGTCACTTCCACCAGCTCGGCATCGACGTCCAGCAAGAGCCGATCCTCGTGGCAGGCGTCGGCGACATGTCCGGCGACGTCTTCGGCAACGCGATGCTGCTCAGCGAGGCGATCAAGCTCGTTGCCGCGTTCGACCACCGCCACATCTTCCTGGACCCCGACCCGGACCCCGCGGCCTCCTTCGCCGAACGGAAACGCCTCGCGAGCCTCCCGTCGTCGAGCTGGGCGGACTACTCGGCGACACTGATCTCTCGAGGAGGCGGGGTGTGGCCGCGCGACGTCAAGGAGGTGCCTCTCGCCCCAGAAGCCCGCCGAGCGCTCGGCGTCGAGCATGAGCGCGTCTCGCCGCCGGAGCTCGTCAGCGCGATCTTGGAGGCGCCGGTCGACCTCCTTTGGTTCGGCGGCGTGGGAACTTTCGTCAAGGCACCAGGCGAAGCCGACGCCGAGGTGGGCGACCGGGCCAACGACGAGGTTCGTGTGACCGCCGACCGGCTTCGGGCGCGAGTGATCGGCGAAGGAGGCAATCTCGGCCTCACCCAGCAGGCCCGGATCCGCTACTCCCGTCGCGGCGGGCGCATCAACACCGACTTCATCGACAACGCAGCAGGCGTCGCGACCTCTGACCGCGAGGTCAACCTGAAGATCCTCCTGGCGCTCGCGATCGAGGAGGGGAGGCTCCAGCCCGCGGCACGCAACGCGTACCTCGAGCGCGCGCAGGACGAGGTCGCCGCAGAGGTGCTCCGGCAGGTCGACCACAGCGTCGCGGCGCTCAACAGGGCGGTGCCGGACAGCGCGGAACAGCTCGACGCCTACGAGGCGTTGATCGACGCGCTCGAGGCGTCAGGACGTGTCGACCGCGCCGTCGAGGCGCTGCCGGACGCAGACGAGCTCGCGGTCCGCCGCGTCGCCGGCGCCGGCTTGATCCGCCCGGAGCTCGCCGTGCTGCTCGCGTACGCGAAGTCCGACCTCGGCGGGGCCATCGAGCAGTCCAAGATCGTCGCCGATCCCTCCCTCGCAAGCGCGGTCGAGGCGTACTTTCCCTCCGAGATGCGCGCCGACTTCGGCGACCTGATCGCGAAGCACCGCCTTTACGACCAGATCCTCGCGACCGAGGTGGCCGGAGAGATCGTCGACCGGCTGGGGGTCGTCTGGGCTCACGAGACCGCGGCCGAGCTCGGGGTCGGGCTCGGTGACGTCGCCGGCGCCTATTGGGCGGCGCGCCGCGTCGTGGACGCCGCCGCGCGCTGGGCGGAGCTCGACGCTCGGTGGGCGGAGCTTCCCGCGGACGTCGACGCCCGGCTCCACCGAGTCGTGAGCGACGCGGTCGCTGGCCTCGCCCGCGCGTACCTGCGGCGCGGGGTGCCGCTCGAGCCCGGCTCGATCGTCGCCGACGACCAACCGGTCGCCGAAGCCCTCGCGGAGACGGCTCCGACACCGGAGGCCGTCGGTGAGCTCCTCGCGGTCGGCGTCGACGGGTCGACCGCGGAACGCTGGCTGGCCGTGGAGGCTGCCGCGCGCGTGGGCGACGTCGGCCCCATCGTCCGTGCCACCGGAAGGTCGGTGGGAGAGGTGCTCTCGGCGTACGCGATCGTCGACGAGGCCGCAGGGGTGCCGCGCATGGTACGGGCGCTGCGTCAGGCCTCAACGCCCGACCGATGGCGGTCCTGGCTGACGAGGGCCACCTTCGACGACCTCACCGACTGGCGGCGGGGCGCAGTCGTCGATGTGCTCCGCTCCGGCACCGACCCTGCTGACCCGATCGCCGGATGGGCCTCGACTTGGGATGCGGCGCTCTCCGCGGCCCGTCGCCTCCTTCTCGCCCTGGATGCCCAGGGCGCGGACCCGACGACTGTCGTGGCCGTCGCGCTCCGGCGACTGCCGCGTCTGCCTGCAGTCGACGACCGAGTGCACTGAGCGACGACCGGGGGCACCGAGCCACGAGCGGGGGCACTGAGCGACGACCGGGGGCACCGAGCCACGAGCGGGGGCACTGAGCGACGATCGAGTGCACCGAGTGGTCAGCCGCTTGGTGCCGGAAGCCGGGAGAGGAACGGCCTGCGCAGCTCGACCAGCACGGCTACGAGCAGCAGCGCGATGCACGCGCACCCGCCGACCGCGGCGCCGAGGAGCCCGTCGGGCGGGTGCCAGGACCCGTGGAGGAAGTCGATCGGTCCGTTGACGCCCACGGCGTAGCGACGGAGCGTCCCGAGGTACGCCGCGGCGGAGGCCACGCCGACGCCGATCGCCAGGAGCGACGCGGTGTGCGTGCGGAAGCGCGCGTGGGCCGCGAAGCGGTCGAGGAGCGCGACCGAGACGAGCGGCACCCCCACCGCGATGGGGAGCCAGTAGCGGCCTTGGCCGTCGATGCCCAGCCTGTGCTCGACCGAGTAGTCGAGGACGACCGGCAGGACGACGACGGTGGCGAGCAAGAGGAGCAGGGTCCACGCCCGGCGTGCCCGTGCACTCGACACGGCGAGGAGGAAGACGAAGGCGACCATCACGAGCCACACGACGTAGGTGAGCAGGGGGGACGGCGTGTTCTTCCATCCGAAGACCCCCACCATCTGCTCGGGCCAGAGCTTGGCGTGGTCGAGCGCGATGGCGAGCAGCCGGAGGCTGGACTCGCCGGGGGCCGCAGGCGCGCCGGGCACGAGGTCCAAGGAGTGCTGGGCGAGGACCCACCACAGCGCGAACACGCCGCAGGCCACGAGCGGGGCCACCGAGAGGCGAGCCGCCCGGGTGCCGAGCACCCCGACGAGGGCGCGCCAGCCGCCCAAGAGGCTCAAGACGACCAGCGCGATGCCCACCCACAGCAAGGAGATGGGGCGAGCGAGCGACAAGAGCCCGATCGCGACGGCGAAGAGCGCGACGAGGCCCGGCGGCGGATGGTCGGGGTGCTCGAGGACGAGCACGAGCCCTGCGGTCCAAACCAGGATCGCGGCGCAGATCTCGAAGCCGCTCGGGTTGACCATGCCTCCGATGAACCAGGTCATCGGCGTCGTCGCCACCATCACCCCGAGCAAGAGCAGCTTGCGGCGCGACCACACGACGACCGCAAGGAGCGCAAGGGAGACGAGCGCCGCGTTCAACAGCGCGCTCGTGAGCCGCATGAGATAGATGCCGGTCCTCGAGACGAACACAAGGGAGGGGAGCCCGACGACGAGGTAGTACAGCGGCGGGTACCGCCCGACGTAGGTGGCGACGTGGACCGTCTTGGTCGAGGTGCTGAGCGCCGACGCGCACGACGCCGGGATCGCCGGGTGGAACTTGTCGCACAGCCCGTAGGTCGTCCCGGCGGCGAAGACCTCGGGGATGTGCACCGCGGTGTAGGCGCTCGCGGGCCCGTCGATTGTGTAGCCGACCACCTCCCCGCGCACCGCGGCTGCGGCGTAGGCCACCTGGGTCGGCTCGTCGGGCGAGGCGAACAGCGGGGTGGCGAGGGACCACGCCGCGAAGTTCACGAAGGTGAGCACGAGGCAGGCCGCGAACAGCCCCCACACCCCGGCGAAGCGCCCCTTTGACCCTCTGGGCCACCCTCTTCGGCTGCGGAGGTGCCGCCGGCGGACGGTGCGCGTGAGGGGCGCGGTGGGCGGCGTTGTCAGCTGCAGCACGACGGGCTCTCGGGGGCCAAGGCTACCCGGGGCAGGTCACCGGCGCATGCCCGGCCCGAGCGCCGCGATCCACCGCCGTTCGAGCCCTCATGGCACCGCATCCTTGCACGCCCGTCGAGCACGCCCGTCGGCCAGCTGGCTGGTCCGACGAAACGTCACGGGTCAGGACCTCCACCTCGTGAGACCATAGGGCAGCTCCGGGGGGCACCCGCTGTGAAGACCCGTTCCCGAGCAATCCGCGCGTTCGGAGAGTCCGAATCGCACTCGCGCCCTCCCGACGAGCAGACGCGTGCGCTGGGCCGGGCTCAGAGGCGTGCGGAGACGGGAAAGGGGGATTGCGGCCGACAGCTCGGGGGAGTGACCGCGAGCAGGTGCTCGGCGGCGTCCCCCAGCGACGCCCGCGGTCGGGTGCCGACGCATCGCGAGGTTCCTTTCGGCCCACCACGGGCGGTACGCTGCGGACGCCGAGAGCCGCTGACCAGGACTTTCTCGCTCCGGGGCTGGGACTCGAACCCAGAACCAACGGATTAACAGTCCGCTGCGCTGCCGATTGCGCCACCCCGGAAGGGTCGAGGGGCCAGCCTACCAAAGCCCGCTCGCCGGCCCGGGCCCGGCGTCAGGCCTCCTCCAGGTAATCACGCAGCAAGAAGGCGGCGTCGGGGCGCCGCAGCTTCGCCAGCGTCTTCGACTCGATCTGGCGGACACGCTCGCGGGTGACGCCGAACTCCTTTCCGACCTCCTCGAGCGTGCGGATCTTGCTGTCGTCGAGCCCGAACCGCATCCTGACGATGTCCTGCTCCCGCTCGGTGAGGAACGCCAGCGCCGCCTTCACGGCACGATCGAGCATCGCGCGGGTGGCTGCGTCGTCGGGCACGACGGCACTGCGATCTTCGATCATGTCCGACAGGCTGAAGTCGTCCTCTTCGCCCACGGGCTGCTCGAGCGAGATCGTGTCGAGGCTGAGCCGCTGGACCTCCCGCACGCGCTCGATCGGGAATTCGACACGCTGCGCCACCTCTTCGGGGGTGGGCTCGCGACCCAGCTCCTGGAGGAGCTGGCGCTGCGCCCAGACCACCTTGTTGATCGTCTCGACCATGTGCACCGGGATGCGGATCGTGCGTGCCTGGTCTGCGATCGCTCGCGTGATGGCCTGCCGGATCCACCACGTCGCGTACGTCGAGAACTTGAACCCCTTCTCGTAGTCGAACTTGTCGACGGCCCGCATCAGCCCGAGGTTGCCTTCCTGGATCAGGTCCAAGAAGGCGAGGCCGCGGTTTCGGTAACGCTTCGCAATGGAGACCACGAGCCGGAGGTTCGCCTCGATGAGCGCCTCCTTCGCCTGCTCGCCGAGGCGGACGGCGCGCCCGTCGCGAAGCTGCTCCTCGGGCGAGAGCAGGTGCTCGGAGGGCCCCCCTGCAGCCGTCGCCTCGGCGTGCGCAGCCAGACGGGCAGCCGCCTCGATCCCTTCTTGGATCCGCCGCGCCATCTCGACCTCGAGCTCCGCGCTCAGCAGCGGGACCTTGCCGATCTCCTTCAGGTACGTATGGACCGGATCCTCTGCGCTGCCGTTCAGGTGCTCGGACGACCCCACGCCATCCGAGGAGGGTCTCGCCTTGCCCGGCGACCGAGGCGGGGACGCCGCGCTGGTCGTGCCCCGAACGTCGCGAACGGTGCCTCCTTCTCCCGCGAGCTTGCCGTTCGTGCTCATCCAGGCTCCGTCGTCCTCGTCCGAGGTGCGCCCCGTGCGGGACCCTCTTGTACGCCGAGCAACCACGCTACCAACCGGTCCGCGGCCTCGCGACTCCGAGCTGGGTCGTCGAGCTCCGCGATCCAGCGCCGCACCGACGCGGTCTCGACGTTCACGTCGGCCAGCTCGAGCTGGCCGATCCGCGCGGCGCTGACCCGCCCAGCGAGCGCCCTCGATGCAGCCTCCCGGGCGAGCCGGGCGATCAGTGTGCCAGCGGCATCGCCGGGCGCACTTTCAGGGAGGTCCGGCTCTTCGACGGCCAGCCGTCGCAGCAGGCTCGCAACCTCCTCGTCCGCCCCGTCGACCGCGTCTTGCAGGCTCTCGGCGCCCGCGAGCGCGACGAACGCCCGCCGCTGGAGCTCGTCGACGAAGAGCACCTCCTCGAGCCGGTCCGCGACCAGCTCCGGGCGGTGCACTGCGAGCCGGAGCGCCGCCAGGCCGGGGCGGTTGACCGCAGGCCGCCGCGCCCGCGCTTCGGCCGGAACGCCGTGTCCAGCCAGCCGATGCGACCGCTCGGGGCGTTCACCGCCCATCGCTGCCGATGGCGTCTGCAGCGAGGCCGCCCGGGCGCGCAGCAACTCGGGTTCGAGCCTGGTCGCGTCGGCCACCCGCATCAGGTACGGATCGCGAACGAGCGGGTCCGGATGCTGCGAGATCGCCGCGAGGGCCGCTTCGGCGGCCCTCGCCCGGCCCTCGGGCGTGGACAGGTCGTGGACGGCCAGCACCCTGTCGACACGGAACTGCAAGAACGGGACCGACCCGGCGACCGCCTTGCGCAGGGCGTCGGGATCCGCGCGCGCGAGGTCGGCAGGATCGGCCCCTCCAGGAAGCTGCGCGACCCTGACGTCGACGTCGTGGCGCCGTTCCCACTCGTAGACGCGCGCAGTCGCCGACTGTCCCGCCTGATCGGCGTCGTACGCGAGCACGATGCGACGGCCGAAGTTGCGCAGGAGACGGAAGTGCTCCTCGCCCAGCGCGGTGCCGCACGTCGCGACGGCGCGCTCGATCCCCGCGATGAAGCACCCGATGACGTCGGTGTAGCCCTCGCACACCACCACCTCCCCGGAGGCGACGACGTCGTGCTTCGCCCAGTTCAGACCGTACAGGGTACGGCGCTTCGAATAGATGGGCGTCTCCGGAGAGTTCTTGTACTTGGGCTCCGTGCGGCGGTTCCCATGCGGCCTCGCGCTCGCTCCGCCGGCCTCGGGGAGGAGCCGCCCGCCGATCGCGATCGGGCGCCCCGAGGGGTCGAAGATGGGGAACAGCACCCTGGCACGAAGGGCGTCTTGGATCCTCCCTGCGCGGTTCACGAACCCGAGCCCGGTCTCGGTCGCGACCTGCGGGGTGAGCGCGAGCGCTCGAGCCATCGCGTCCCAGTCGTCTGGAGCCCATCCCAGTTGGAACCTGCGCACAACGGCGCCGTCGTACCCTCGCGAGCGCAGGTAGTCGCGCGCGCGGCCCGCGTCCGGTGCCGAGAGGAGCCGCTCGTGGTACCACGCGACCGCCTTCGTCATCGCCTCGATCAGCTCGCTCCGTCGCCTGCGGTCCGTGGCGCCCTCGGTCTCGTGCAGGACGATCCCGGCCCGGTCCGCGAGAAGCCGCACCGATTCAGCGAAGTCCAGGCGCTCGGTCGCGCGCACGAAGGTGATCGCGTCGCCCGATTCGTGGCAGCCGAAGCAGTAGTAGAAGCCCTCCTCGGCGTTCACGCTGAACGACGGCGTGCTCTCCGCGTGGAACGGGCAGAGCCCCACCCAGCGGCGCCCCTGCTGGCGAAGCGCGGTGTGCTCGGAGACGAGCGCGACGATGTCGGTGGAGGCGCGCACCTGCGCCACCTCCTCGTCGGGGATGCTCACTCAGCGGAGGGTACCCCGAGCCGCTGGCGCACCCGCACACTTGGCGGC